>CALNBC010000432.1 GCA_937874755.1 uncultured Clostridia bacterium | reverse complement strand
GTGGTTCGCCAACTACGACAAACCCAGCCAGGACAACGTCACGATAGACTTTGGTGCGGGCTGCCATCAATCAGTGCTGTATGCGCTGGCGCAGTCAAAGGCGCAAGAGCAAAAGTGCATCGTCGGGCTGACAGACCCTTCCGCGAGAAGGTTTATAGACAAGGACCTCCTGTCCTTCAGCATGCCTTACAAGCGCTTTTTAGAGCTGGAGGAGCAAGTGGATGAGAGCTTTTTGACCAAGAGCACATGGCTGGGCATAGCGGCGCGAAACAAATAGCCTATGCCCTACCCCCGTTTATCAAATAATTCATTCAACCTAAAAAGGGCTTGCGCCGTGCGACCGGCAAAGGCAAGCCCTTTTTTAATTTATGCAGCTACTAGATAGAATTATTGGGGTACTTCCGCTTGACCGCAATCTCACCCGAACGGGAGAGCCCCCGCGGCGATAGCCTTTCGATTAGCGAATCTATCTCGTCCTTTTTGCCGCAAAAGCGGTAAACTCCCCCCGAAACCTCGGAGCAGCCTGCCTTAAGCGCCTCATCCCCGTCATCGCAGGCAAAAAGCGCAAGCTCGGCAATGGAATGGGTGCTGTCGGTACAGTATTCGATGGAGCGGACGCAGTTCAACCTCGAAAGGCGACCGGTCACAGCGGCGGCAGAGCTTTGAGGGCAAAGCAACGAAAGCGTGAGCCTTGCTGTCAGCCCACCGGGCAGCTCGGCTACCGAGAGCCCCGGGATGTTCCAGCCCTCTCTGCGGATTTGGGCGGATATTCTGGTCAGCACTCCGAATTCGTTGTCCACCTCCAGCGTCAAAAGATGGTGGGTAAGGTGCATGGTATCCTCCTATATAAAAAATGAATAATACAGTATTTGGTTATTCAATCGTCCGTGAATTTTTATCGTGCGCTCGCCGCGCCTGAATCCTCCGAAAAAATCATGCGGCTGTATTGAACAGTTTATACATAAAAAGAAGCCCGGGCAAGGGCTTCTTTAACTTTGTTAGACGATTGGTCAATCGTCCGACTTCGTTGTGTTGATCCCAAGGAGCTTGAACAGCTCGACTACGACCAGCGGCACGAAGCAAAGACCGATGACTATCAGCTCCATGCCCTCTGGGAGCGCGACCAGCTTGAATATACTTGCCAGAGCCGGAATATGCAGCACCGCTGCAAGAAGCAACGCCGAGCCCAGAGTGGCCAACACCAGTTTGCCGTTTCTGAAGGGATGGTCGACGAATACCGAGAGCCTGTGGTTTCTGACGTTGAACGCGTGCACCAGCTGGCTGCCCGCAAGCACCAGGAATGCCATCGTGCGACCAACTGCCACTGCGGATTCGGAAGTATGGTTGCCGTTGGTTCCTATGACGAACGCCGTCAGCGAAAGGGCGCCTACCATGATGCCCTGATAGGCTATGCGCCACAGCATGCCACTATTGAATATGCCCTTGTTTTTACGTGCAGGGCGATCCATAATGTCCGGCGATGCCGGGTCGACACCCAGCGCCATGGCGGGTAGACCGTCGGTGACGAGGTTGACGAACAGCAGGTGTATGGGAAGAAGCGGTTCCGCCCAGTTCAATAGTGTCGCTATGAACAGGCAGAGAATCTCGCCGACGTTGCAGCTCAAGAGGTACGAAATGGACTTGAGAATATTGTCGAATATGCGGCGGCCTTCTTCAACGGCGGAGACGACGGTGGCGAAGTTGTCATCGGTTAGAATGACGTCCGACGCGTCCTTCGCAACGTCCGTCCCGACGATACCCATGGAACAGCCTATGTCTGCCATCTTGAGCGCGGGGGCATCGTTGACGCCGTCGCCCGTCATGGCGACGACGTTGTCGTGCTTTTGCCATGCGTCCACTATGCGCATCTTGTGCTCGGGTGAAACGCGGGCGTAAACCGATATGTCCTCTACCTCGTCAAAGAGCTGCTCATCGCTCATATTCTCGAGCTCCGGACCGGTGACGACGCGACCGTCGTCCTTGAGAATGTCCAGCTCTTTTGCGATGGCGGAGGCGGTCAGCGCGTGGTCGCCCGTAATCATCACGGGAGTTATTCCCGCCTTGTGGCACTGTGCCACAGCTTCCTTAGCTTCGGGGCGCGGCGGGTCTATCATGCCCACCATCGCGATAAAGGTCAAGTCGCTTTCCAGCTCTTTTTTGTTCTTGGGAACCTCGTCTATGCGCTTTGTGGCAAACGCCAGC
>CALNBC010000431.1 GCA_937874755.1 uncultured Clostridia bacterium | reverse complement strand
AGCTCTCGCTTCCGTGAAAACTCCTTTTCTTTGACAAGCTGAAACGGGCTTTTTAAAAAGCCCGTTTTGCTGTATCCTGCTCTGTTGCCTGCGGCTACCGTCACCCTGTCTTTGAAAGTGCATCCGGCGCGGAAAATGCGGTATCAGAAAAAGAAGGAGTGGAAATCCTTGAGCGCCAAGAACAGCGGCGCAATGGCATGCCGCATCGCCAGATATTATTACCTGGACAACCAATCGCTATTTCGGTCAATCGCATTGGAAAGCGTAATAAATCGCGTTTACCGCCGCTTCAAACTGTTCGCTCTCGATTCCGATGATTATGTTCATCTCGCTGGAACCCTGGTCAATCATGCGCACGTTGACGCCTTTTTCCGCGAGCGCGGTGAATACCCTCGCCGAGGTGCCGACGCGGTTTATCATCCCCCGCCCAACTACGGCGATGAGCGCCATATCCTCGTGCACTTCCACAGAGTCGGGGTCGCAGGCGGCCATAATATCGTCTATGATTTCCCTTCGCCTGCCCTGAAGGTCCTTCTGGGATACTATGACGGAAAGCGTGTCTATCCCCGTGGGCATGTGTTCTATGGAGATTCCGTTTGCCACCAGCGCGGAAAGCACTCGGTAGGCAAAGCCCACCTCGACATTCATTTTGTCCTTCTCTACGCTGATGACTGAAAAGCCCTTTTTGCCGGCGATGCCGGTTATGGCGCAATCGCCGTAATCCTCTGCCTCGGCGACTATCATCGTGCCCTGCTCCTGCGGGGCGTTTGTGTTGCGCACGTTGATGGGAATGCACGCCTGACGAACGGGGAAAATACTCTCTTCGTGGAGTACGGTCGCGCCCATATACGCAAGCTCGCGAAGTTCCTTGTAAGTTACGACGCGTATGGGCTTAGGATTCTTGACAATTCTCGGATCCGCCATCAGGAAGCCGGAAACGTCCGTCCAATTTTCGTATACGTCCGCGAACACGCTGCGCGCTACTATCGCGCCGCTTATATCCGCCCCGCCGCGGGAAAAGGTCTTGATTGCGCCGTTTGGGTAGGAGCCGTAGAATCCGGGCACAACAGCGTTTTGTTTGCCCTTTAGCACTTCGCCCGCAATCTCGTTGGTGAATTCTGCGAGGAAAACCCCCTTTGCGTCAAAGCGGATAAATTCCTTCGCATCCACAAACTCAAAGCCGAGGTAATCGGATAGCAGTATGCCGTTGAGGTATTCGCCCCGACTTGCCGCGTAATCCGCAGTGGCTCCGTCCGCAATGTCCTTTTTTACAGTCTTTAGGTGGAAGGCAATATCGGTCGATAGTCTCAGCTGCGACTCGATGCCTGTAAATCGCTCGGAAATACGGTCAAATATGCCGTCGAACGACTGGCCATTTTGGGCAAGGCGTTGGCAGGCGTATAACATGTCGGTAACTTTTTCGTCCCCTTCGAAGCGCTTGCCGGGCGCCGAAGGCACCACAAAGCGGCGGGAGGGATCGGACAGTACGATGTCCCTGACCTTTTTAAACTGTTGTGCGTCGGCCAGCGAGCTGCCACCGAACTTGACGACTATTAATGACATTTGACCCTCCGAAAATTAACGAAGCGAGCGCGCCTCGAGATAGCATCGCTTCTCATGGGCTTCCCCCATAGAGAAGGTCTTCTTTGGAAGCGCTCCCTCTAGTATAACCGTTGTAAACAGTTCCGCTTTTTCCATCGCCGGGAGCAGAAATCCCAAACAGCCATCCCTGCGCGCAAGGCTTTTCAGCGTTTCCTCGCCGTGTATATAATCGAGCCTCGCCCGCGTCTTTTTGATGTAAACCTCCAAAGCGCCCTGCAATGTGGCAACTGCGAGGCGGTTCGCCGGCGCGGGGACGGTAATCGTTCCCGCGCCCTCTTTGGTTACAAAGGGCAGCACATGTGCGAACTCTTGGGGCGCATCGTTCCCTGTGCCAATGGAAACATCCCCGTTCTGCTCGGCGAGTATATAGGCGATCTCTTCTAAGGCGCCGGGTTTTACATTAGTAAGCAGGCAGTGTATGGGTTCGAACAGTATCCCATCGTCGTGTACATTCACGAGTTCGCACAGGGCGAATCTGGCGGGGTGATTCTCAGTTTCTGCTTCAGAAAGCGTCGGCTTTAATTCTTCCCAAACTGCCTTGGCTGCGGCGAGGGAATGGTTGCCGTCACCCATGGCATAGAGCAATAGGGGTTTTCCAAAGCGACCGTCCTGCTCTGCGGCGAGTTCGGATAGGGCAACCCGCGCGCCTTCGAGATTCTCTTCTGCTATGAAGTCACCTGTAATCCTTCCACCGTGCTCCATCAATTCAAAATCGTATTCCCTGTGCATTTTGGCGTTTGCCAGCGGTTCGATTACGGTTTTTTTCGGGTCGTCTATCAACATTAATATGTGCGGCAGCTCGATAAGTGCGCGTCTTCTCAAGGATAATCTAGCTTTTACCCTCTCTTCGACCGTGCCTTCGGTTGCGCGGATAAGCGATGTGCTACCTTTTTTATAATCGTAACGCTCAAGGTCAAAGGAGAGCACAATCCCCGTCCTAACCCCGCAATTGAGGTAGCGGCGAACGAGCATAGCCCCGCAAGGGAGCGTTCTGAATGTGTCGCTCGCCAGGTAGCTTTGCATTGTTTTTATTATATCGTCCTCCCGGGCGGCATTCTCCCCCGGATTCTCCGAAAGCAACGCCTCAGGCAGAACCAGCCGAAGGGTCGACGGTGCGTCGCCAACTAACCCCTCCACCCTGTGCCAATACTCAGGCTCGGAGGTGTATTGGTCGCAGGCAACGACGGACCATTTGGACATATCTACGCATTTGTTGGGCAACATTATCCTGGGCAGCTCGACGCCCAGCTCCCTCCAAGTTATATCCTTCATGAGCACCCCGTTCTATATTAGGCAAAAGCGTTTAAAATGTTAAAATCGCAACTACTATATGCGTTAGCCGCGTTGCTTTTATGATGACGCTATAATGAGCGCATCAAAAAACAATCCCTGTAGGGGCGATAAATTTGCAATCGGTCGATAATACCGAAAAATATTCTGAGTATCCAGCATTGTTTGCATCCCAAACGCGACCGGAACATTACGATTATACACTCCCATCTGATTCGGGTCAATTAAATTGACATCTGGGTACTGTTTATGGTGGGCAATTAAACTTGCAATTTACAATTATACAGCTTGTTCATTGTTTCAATTGACAAACAACGTCTGATTATGTATGCTAGGCTCATCTTGTATATACCTGATGAGCAATGCAGCAACCCCACATACTATTTTTTATATAATCCCCACACAACCATAACCTTGATGGACTCAGATCATACTTGTATAAACCGTTTTTGCCAGATGTGGTGGTGAGAGATAGAGTGTCTGCTTTTTCCTCCAATAATAAATAGTTGAAGTCGTAAATTGAAATAAAGCTTATAACACTTCCATTGAGTAAGAAATGTTCTATTAATTTATTAAATAGTTGCTTAAACTGCAATAAGAAACAACAATAGCACATGCGCAAAAAACAGCAAGAAGAGGAGCATTTTCATGGCAAGGGACTACGTGATCGGCATCGACTCGGGGACATCGGTTGTAAAAGCGGCACTGTTTGACATGCAGGGGACCGAGGTATTGGTCAACGCTCGCAACACCCCCGTCATCGAAGAACACTTTGGCTGGTCGGAATTTGATATGGATACCGACTGGAATGAGACTGCCCTGTGCCTGAAAGAACTGATGGCCAGGGCGGCGGAAAAAGGCATCTACAGCGAGGATATTGCAGCACTAGGCGTCGGGGGAAAGGGCCAGGGCGTATGCCTGCTGGACAGGGATATGTGCCCCATACGCAACGCAGTCATGTGGAACGACACCCGCTGCGTCGATGTGAAAAATGAATGGATGCGGCCCGGCGGGGTGATGGAGCAGATCCATTCCATCAGCGGCAACTGGCTATACACCGGCAATATGGCGCTGGTGATGCCCTGGATGAAGGCCCACGAAAAGGAGAATCTGGACAGGGCGGTTACCATCTCCATGCCGACCAGTTGGCTGACCTATCAGCTCACCGGCGTGCACAAACTGGTGCGCAACGATGTGTTTACGCTGATTGACGGCAAAACGCGGGAATACTCCGAAGAGATATTCAAGATCATCGGTATGGAGGACTACCGCCACCTGTTCCCGGACCCGATCGACGCCTGGGAGATTACGGGGCAGATTACCGCGGACGCAGCGGAACTGACCGGCCTTCCCGCCGGGATTCCCGTCGTGAATATGGGCTGGGATACCATCTGCTGCACCGCTGGAGTGGGCGCCATTGGCGATGGGCAGGCCAATATCATTCTGGGGACTTCGGGCGTCATCCAGTTGGTAATGCCGTTCGCGCCCACCACGCCCGAACGATTGGGGGCTGTGTGCGTTCACGCCATTCCCGGCAAATGGTGCCAATTGATTTCGCCGATGACCGGCACGCCCAACTCCGACTGGTTTGTCAAAAACTTTACCCACGCCGACCACGAACGCGCCAAGCAGGAAGGGCGCAGCGTTTATGCCCTGTTTGACGAGGAGATCGCCAACGTGCCTCTGGGCTCCAACGGCGTGATCTACCACCCGTATTTGAGTCCCACCGGGGAAATGGCGCCGTTTACAAACACGGCGGCGCGCGCCCAATTCATTGGCCTACTGCCGCACGACACGCGCTATGTGATGCTTCGCGCCATCTACGAAGGCGTGGCCTTGGCCTTCCGCCATTGTCTGGACGCGTATTCCTTTCCGATTTCTGAAATCCGCCTGTCCGGCGGCGGCAGCAAAAGCGCGGTCTGGTGCCAGATTTTTGCCGATGTGTGCAACGCGCCGATTTCCCTGGCATCCGGCACCGAATTTGGCGTGAAGGGCGTCGCCTGGAACGCGGCATGGGCAGCCGGCGCGTTCGAAACCCAACAGGAGGCCTGCGACGCCTTCTGCGCTGTGGATCGGGTATACACCCCCAATCCTGCCGCGGTGGAGCAGTATGCCGATTTGTACGAGGTCTACAAGGCGATTCCGCCCGCAATGTTTGATATTTGGGATAAGCGCATGGCTTTCCTCAAAAAATACGGCTACGAGGGATAAATACCCGTCGAGCAATGCAGGTGAAACAGCAATCTGTCGTGACTTTTTGTGTCACAAATATTGAATGAATATGAGGTATAACCAATGTTGATGAAAAATCAGCGCGAAGAGATCGTGGAGTACGGAAGAAGGATGCTGACCAGCGGACTGACGCGGAATACCGGCGGGGATCTGAGCATTTATGACAGAGCCGCGCAGACAGTTGCTGTAAAAACCAGCAGCATGGATTACATGAAGATTCGCACGGAAGATGTGGTCGTTGTTGATTTGAACGGCAACAAGCTAGAAGGCAACGGAAGACTTTCGACCGAATGGCCCGTCCAGCAGGCAATCTATGCCAACAGGGACGACATAGATGCACTCGTGCACACCCACTCCCCTTTCGCAACGACCATTTCGGCTCTGCGCCTGGAACTGCCGGCCGCCAATTTTACGGTCTCCCGGGCGGGGGGCAATGTGCGCTGCACCGAGTTTTTCAACTTTACCTCCCAACAATTGGCGGACAGCATACTCGAAAAAATGCAGGATCGCTATGCAGTGCTGATGGGCAACCACGGCCTGGTGGCCGGTGGGCGCAGTTTGGCCGCGGCATATGACCTCGCGGAAGATCTTGAGTTCTGCTGCGAGGTGTTCTGGCGCGCCAAGTGTGTCGGCGAACCGGTTGTGCTCAGCGAGGAACAGATGCAGGAGCAGATTCAAGAGCTGTCCAAATATTACGGCCATACAAATAAATGAGTGTTCTCTGGCCGAACACACAATGTGCAAGGTCTATCCGAAAACAGGCCTAGCATACCGCATGGTACAGGCGCTGGATGGAGTATACGCCGGCTATGACATCCGGCAGTCCAAAGAGAGCATGGATGCACTGATTCGGTGGATGCGCCGGTCAAGGTTGGAACCGATGAAATCGGCAGCGAATACGCTCAAAAAACATAGGCGAGAGATACTGGAAATTTCGCAGCCAGAATCACAAACGCTATTGCGGAAGGGATAAACAGCATGATGCAGGCAGCGAAAAGAAAGGCGCGGGGTTACAGAACCTTCCGAGGATTCGCCTGTATGATATACCTCATTGCAGGAAAGCTGTCGCTGTCTTGCGGTTCGCCCTTCTCCTAACAAAAGTTTTCACGGAGATCGAAGAAGAACCCAACATTAGCCCGTCTTGACAATTCGGGCATAATAGTTTACACTTAATTTTGTTCATATTTTGCTTTGATGCGGAACATTAGGGGATTTTTAGCAGGTCAAGAGAGCCGCCGAAACCGGTGCAAGGCGGACCGCAAAATCGCCAAACTCGCCGCGGAGCAACCAAACAGGCGGATGCCCACCGATAAAGGGGTTCAGAGTGGGCGCGGATAATTGCGCGCTCAAAAGAGTGGTACCGCGGAAGCACGCCTTTCGCCTCTTTTTGGGGCGAAAGGCTTTTTTAATAAGAATACTGCCCGCATTGATATAAAAAGGAGATTATCATGGAATTCAATCGCATAGAAGAAAAGTGGCAGCGTCGCTGGGAGGAAACTGAGCTATACAAATACACTCCCGACCCCAAGAAGGAAAAGTTCTATATGATGGAGATGTTTTCCTACCCTTCGGGAGCGAACCTCCATGTAGGCCACTGGTACAATTACGGCCTTGCCGACTCCTATGCCCGCTTCAAGCGCATGCAGGGCTATAACGTGTTCCATCCCATGGGTTTTGACGCTTTCGGTCTTCCCGCTGAGAATTACGCCATCAAGACTGGCATACACCCGATGGACTCCACCATCAAGAACATAGAAACTATGGAGCGCCAACTCAAGCGCATGGGCGCGACTTTCGACTGGTCAGCAGAAGTCAAGACCTGCATGCCCGATTATTACCGCTGGACGCAGTGGTGCTTTCTTCAGCTATACAAAAACGGCCTCGCTTACAGGAAGGAAATGCCCGTCAACTGGTGCCCTTCCTGCAACACGACCCTCGCCAACGAACAGGTGCTTTCGGACGGTTCCTGTGAGCGCTGCGGCGCATCCGTCACCAGGCGGAATTTGACCCAGTGGTGCTTCCGCATAACGGACTACGCCGAAGAATTGCTTGCCGACCTAGACAATCTCGATTGGCCGGAAAAGACCAAGCTGATGCAAAAGAACTGGATAGGCAAGTCCATAGGCGGCGAAGTCACCTTCACCTCCGAATCTGGCAAGGACTTTACCATCTTTACCACGCGACCAGACACTCTTTTTGGTGTGACTTACATGGTGTTCTCGCCAGAGCACGAAATGGTGGACGAACTGACCACCCCCGAGCACAAAGACGAAATCGAGGCTTACAAGGATTTTGCTGCAAAATCCAGCGAAATAGACCGAATGTCCTCCACTCGGGAAAAGACAGGCGCATTCACCGGAAGCTATGCAATAAACCCCTTGAACGGCGAGCGCATACCGATTTACATCGCGGATTACGTGCTCTCCACATACGGTACAGGCGTCATCATGGCTGTTCCCGGGCACGACGAGCGCGACTACGAGTTCGCGGTCAAGTACAAGCTGCCCATCAAGCGCGTCATAAACCCCTCCGACGGCTTGGAAAAAGAACTGCCCTTCTCCGATTACGGCGTGATGGTCAATTCCGGAAAATACGACGGAATAACCTCCGAGGAGGGTCAGCGAACCATACTAGCGGACCTTAAAGAGCGCGGAGTGGGCTGCGAAAAGGTGAATTACCGGCTGAGGGACTGGATAATCTCCCGTCAGCGGTATTGGGGCTGCCCCATCCCCATGGTGCATTGCGAGCACTGCGGTGTCGTTCCCGTTCCCGAGAGCGAACTGCCGGTGGAGCTCCCCTATGACGTAGATTTTACGCCCAGCGGCACAAGCCCCTTGCTCAAGAGCGAGGAATTCATGAATACGACCTGCCCCGTTTGCGGCAAGCCCGCAAAGAGGGACGCGGACACGATGGACACGTTCATGTGCTCCTCGTGGTACCAGCTTCGCTACTGCGACGCGCATAACGATAAAGAAGCTTGGAACCGCGAAAAGGTCGACGCGCTTTGCCCGGTGGACAC
>CALNBC010000430.1 GCA_937874755.1 uncultured Clostridia bacterium | reverse complement strand
GCTTGATTATGTCATGAACGGCTGCCATCAGGACCCCAACTCCACCAAGGCGGACATCATCAAGATTTTTGCCGGGGCGCGACCCGCCGACTTCAAGGAAGACTTCGTCATCGAGCCTTCCGAGGTCACCAAGGGCTTCATCCACGCGGCTTGCACTCAATCGCCCGCAGTGGCGTCTGCGCCCGCGATTGCGGACAAGGTTGTCGACTTTGTGGTGGACGCCGTAAAACAAGAGGGCGGAGACATCCACGTGCGCGAGGACTACAATCCTTATAGGGAAAAGCCCATCGAATTCCGCCACATGACCCATGAGGAGCAGGCGAAGTTAATAGAAAAAGACCCGCGCTACGGCAGAATAGTGTGCCGCTGCGAGCAGGTCACCGAAGGCGAAATAATTGACGCACTCCACTCGCCGTTGCTTCCGGGCTCTGTGACTGCCATAAAGAACAGAACGAGGGCGGGAATGGGGCGCTGCCAGGGCGGATTCTGCCAGCCGAGGGTGATGGAAATAATATCCCGCGAGCTTGGCAAAGAGTTGACGGAAATCACGCTTAACGGCGAAGGCTCGAACATACTGCTTCGGGACGACCGCCCAAACGCGATAGACTAAGGGGGAGGTGCTTACGATGAAAGAAATCACAGTTGACATAGCCGTCGTCGGAGGCGGCCCCGCAGGACTCGCCGCCGCGATTGAAGCGAAGGACGGCGGCGCGCAAAAAGTGCTGATACTCGAGCGCGACCAAAGCCTCGGAGGAATACTCCAGCAGTGCATACACGACGGTTTCGGCCTGCACCGCTTCGGGCAGCGCCTTTCGGGCAGCGAATACGCCCAAAGGTATGTAGACATGGTCGCAGAGCGCGACATAGACATTATGCTAGATACCATGGTCATCGATATGACCGAGGACCGTGTAATTTATGCGATAAACCCAGAGGACGGCATGATTCGCATACAGTGCGGCGCGATAATACTCGCCATGGGCTGCCGCGAGCGCACCGCCAGCCAGGTTTACATCTACGGCTTCCGCCTGGCGGGGGTGCTGACCGCGGGCGCGGTGCAGC
>CALNBC010000429.1 GCA_937874755.1 uncultured Clostridia bacterium | reverse complement strand
AACAAGGCAAACATGGTCGCAAAAATCGCAGAGCTAGTGCACGACAAGCGCGTCGAAGGCATCTCCGACCTTAGGGACGAATCCGGTAGAGACGGAATGCGCATAGTCATCGAGCTCAAGAGCGGCGTCAATGCCAACGTGGTGCTGAACACGCTGTTCAAACACTCGCAACTGCAGGATACATTCGGCGTAATAAACATAGCGTTGGTGGACGGCGAGCCCAAGGTGCTATCGCTCCGCCAGATGATTCGCTATTACCTCGATCACCAAATGGACGTGGTCACGAGAAGGACAAAGTTTGAGCTGAACCGCGCAGAAGCAAGGGGGCACATCTTAGAAGGCTTGCTGATTGCTCTCGATCATATAGACGAAGTCGTGCGCATCATCCGAAGCAGCGCCACCGCCCAGGAAGCTAAAAACCGCCTGACCGAGCGCTTCGGACTTTCGGATAAACAGACCCAGGCGATACTCGACATGCGCCTTCAAAGACTCGTTGGGTTGGAAAGGGAACGCCTCGAAGCCGAATACCGCGAAATCGAGAAAACTATCGCCTACCTTCGCTCTTTGTTGGCAGACGAATCGCTTATATGGGGCGTAATCAAGGACGAATTGACCGACATCAAAAACCGCTACGCGGATCCGAGAAGGACAGAAATCGCCCCTGTATTCGACGAAATCGACTTCGAAGACCTCATAGACGAGGAGGACATGGCCGTCGCCCTCACTCACTTCGGGTACATAAAGCGCACCAGCGCCGACACCTATCGGATGCAACACCGCGGCGGCAAGGGAGTTGCTGCGGCGACCATACGCGAAGAGGATTTTATCGAACAATTGTTCGTAACGAGCACCCACTCCGATATCGCTTTCTACACCAATAAGGGGCGGGTGTTTACCTTGAAGTGCTACCAGATTCCCGAGGCGGGCAGGACCGCCAAGGGCACCGCGATAGTAAACCTGCTCCAGCTTGGTACCGATGAAAAGGTGACCAACGCCGTAGCCGCCACCGGTGAAGGCAAGTACCTGGTGATGTGCACCCGTAGCGGCACCATCAAAAAGACGGAGCAGAGCAACTTCGAAAATATCCGCAAATCGGGGCTTATTGCCATAAACCTCAAGGAAGGAGACGAGCTCATCTCCGTAAACATATCCAACGGGCAGGACGAATTCATAGTCGCCACCAAAAACGGCAAATGCATCCGCTTCTCTGAAAAGGACGTTCGCCCCATGGGACGCAATGCGGCCGGGGTACGCGCTATAAACTTGCTTGACGACGACGAAGTTGTGTCTATGGAAAAAATCGACGAAGGGCAGCAGGTATTGGCGGTGTCCGAGCTCGGAATTGGAAAGCGGACTGACGAGTCGGAGTACCACCTGCAAAGACGCGGCGGCAAGGGTGTCGCAGCGATGAAGATTACCGAGAAGACAGGTCTTTTATGCGCGCTGCACGTCGTAAACGGCGACGAGGACGTCATGCTCATACGAAGCGACGGAACGATTATCCGCCTGCGCGTTGGTGAAATTAGCGTAATCTCCCGCAACACACAAGGCGTCAAGCTGATGCAGGTTGAGC
>CALNBC010000428.1 GCA_937874755.1 uncultured Clostridia bacterium | reverse complement strand
TGCAGATAGACACGACCAATATTTTGTTCATTTGCGGCGGCGCTTTCAACGGCATCGAAAAGATAATCGAAAAGCGCACGGGCAAAAAGGCAATGGGATTCGGGGCGGAAATCAAGACCACAGCCGAAAAGGAAATTGGCGACATCCTGCTTGACATACTACCCGAGGATTTGCTCAAGTTCGGACTGATACCCGAATTTGTCGGCCGTGTGCCCGTCGTGGTGACATTGAACCAACTGGATGAAGACGCTCTCGTGTCAATACTGACCCAGCCTAAAAATGCCTTGGCAAAGCAGTACGCAAAGCTCCTCGAGCTGGACGGCGTCGAGTTGGAGTTCGACGATGAAGCCTTGCGCGCCGTCGCAAAGAAGGCGATAGAGCGCAAAACAGGCGCACGCGGTCTGCGTTCAATACTCGAAGAGATAATGCTGGATGTCATGTTCGAGATTCCCTCCAGGGAAGACATCGAAAAGTGCATCATAACAAAGGAGACAATCGAAAAGAAGTCTTCACCTTTGCTGGTATGCACAAAAAGGAAAAGGCTCACTTCCGGCGACCTTGCGGTAAACGATTAACCATCCAAGCGCCGCTCTAGGTGACCAAACTTAACAATAGACTTAACCCCCGCAAACAGCGGGGGTTTTGGCATTATATATGAACAGTTGTATTACTGTGACGGCGAAACGAGCAGCGCAGCGCCGTAAATCCCGGCGTCATCTCCTAAGGATGAAGGGAGAAAGTGCATCGGGTACTCTAGCGCCATGGGAATGAGTTCATAGAACCTCTTCTCTATCCTGTCGAACAGCAGGGAGCCGAGCTTGCTCACTCCTCCACCATACACAATAACGTTGCAGTTCAGCAGTTGATAGATATTGTAAAATGCGCGCGCAAGCCCCTCTGCCGCGCGCTCCAGTACTTCTTCCGCCAAGGGGTCACCCTTGGCAATTGCCAGTGCGATGTGCTTGGCGGAAATGTGCTCTACGCCACCTGCAAGTTCGGGGAGTATACTGCGCACACCTTCGGCTATGCGCAACCTCGCGTAATTGGCCATACCGGTGCCCGAGCTCATGGCCTCGACACAACTCGTTTTCCCACAGCCGCAGCGAACCCTGCCCGAATCTGAAACGAAAAGGTGACCAAGTTCTCCGGCGGCTCCATAAGCCCCATGAAGCAGTTTTCCATCGAGTATTATACCGCAGCCCACGCCTGTGCTGATGGTAACATATGCCATGTTTTTGCTGCCCGCACCTGCTCCGACCGAGAATTCTGCCAATGCGGCGACGTTTGCGTCGTTGTCGGCAATGCAGGGGACGCCAAAGAGAGCTGTCGCTTCATCACTTATGTTTTTGCCCACCCATGTCGGAAGGTTAGGTGCCGTCAGCAGCAGCCCCTTTTCAAAATGCACATGACCCGGCAGACCAAAGCCGACACCCTTAAGCATAGACCTGTCTACCATTGCGGCGGCGAGCAGTTCGCTCAGCCCCTCGTCTATATGCCGCAACATATCTTCAAAGCCAAGACTCGGTTCGCTTGCAATGACTAGTTTCTCGACAAGAGTGTGCTTGTCATCAAATAATCCAAGGGATGTCTTAGTTCCGCCAACGTCTATTCCGGCGATATAATACATATTTATGTCCTCATAGGAAGTTGTTGTAGAGTGTCCTTGCATAGAATCATCCAACAAAGACTTTACAGCTTTATAAACCAAGGTTATATTTATATTATCAGAAAATAACGGAGGGCGCCATGAGCAAAGTTTATATAACCGGTCATAGGAACCCAGATACTGACTCTATCGTATCCGCAATGGCGTACGCCGCCTTGAAAAATGCCCTGGGTGAAAGGGATGTGATACCTGTTCGCCTGGGTGAACTCAACAGCGAGACCGCAACGGTGCT
>CALNBC010000427.1 GCA_937874755.1 uncultured Clostridia bacterium | reverse complement strand
CCAAGCCAGCCATTCTTCGATGCCGCTATCTCTCGCACCGCCGGCGAAAAGGTGCTCGCTGCGGCAAAGAAGAATGACGATTGCGATACTTGCAAGGCTATCGTCGCTTCAGCGGACATGCTGACCAAGAAATCCATCTGGATATTCGGCGGTGACGGCTGGGCTTATGACATCGGCTACGGCGGATTGGATCATGTGCTCGCCCAGGGTCAGGATGTCAACGTTCTGGTCATGGATACCGAGGTGTACTCCAACACCGGCGGTCAGTCTAGCAAGGCGACCCCCACTGGCGCAGTCGCTAAATTTGCAGCAGGCGGCAAGAAGGTCAAGAAGAAGGACCTCGGCGCCATCGCTATGACTTACGGTTACATCTACGTCGCCTCTGTCAACATGGGCGCAGACCCCGCACAGGTAGTCAAGGCTATTGCCGAAGCCGAAGCGTACAAGGGACCTTCCCTGATTATCGCTTACTCCCCCTGCATCAGCCACGGCATCAACATGAGCCGTTCCCAAGCGGAAGCTAAAGCGGCTGTTGAGGCGGGTTACTGGCACACCTACCGCTACAACCCAACGCTTGCCGAAGAAGGAAAGAACCCCTTCATACTTGACAGCAAGCCCCCGAAGACTGAATATAAGGACTTCATCATGGGCGAAGTGCGTTACGCTTCCCTGACGAAGCTTTTCCCCGAAACCGCAGAAGTGCTGTTCGACAAAGCAGAGAAGGAAGCCAAAGAGAAGCGCGAGTATTACGAAAAGCTATCTGAGAACTAAACCTTATAAAAACTGCTAATCCCCGAAAGGCGTGGAGATATTTCCACGCCTTTCTTATGTGTTTTGAGGTGCATTTTACACTGCAAAGGAGTATAATACAATTTAGTGTATACATGGAGGTATTACGGATGGCAAATCCCACAGTAACAATTGAGATGGCAGACGGCGGCATTATTCACGCAGAACTTTACCCGGAACTCGCGCCGAAAACCGTCGAGAATTTCACCGATCTCGCGAGCAAGGGCTTTTACGATGGTCTTATATTCCACCGCGTTATAAAGGGCTTTATGATTCAGGGCGGCTGCCCCCTAGGGAACGGTACCGGAGGACCGGGGTATACAATCAAGGGTGAATTCAGCCAGAATGGTTTTAACAATAGCCTCAAGCATACCCGAGGGGTGCTTTCTATGGCGCGTTCAAACCAACCTGATTCTGCAGGAAGCCAGTTCTTCATCATGACGGACGATTCTCCCCACCTTGACGGTGCATACGCAGCCTTCGGTAAGGTGTTAGATGACGAAAGCCTGTCTGTTGTCGACGCCATCGTATCGAGCCGCACTCCCAGAAGCGAGATAAGCTCCGGCAAGCATCCCCAGTCCATACTGGACGACGAGGGCAACCACTTCGAAGTTCATCAGGGAAATGTGGATATGCCCATCAAAACACAAAAGATCAAACAGATTAAAGTGAACAATTCCTAACCAAAGCACGACAAGGCGGATGCTTTTTGCACCCGTCCTTTTTTTGAGCGATGAGTTGGGATTTTGGAGTTTTGTAGTATATATGAGTAAAAACAAGCTTTGGACAAAAGATTTTACGATAATCACCTGGGGAACCGTTATTTCCATGCTGGGGAACGCTGTTGCCAGTTTTTCATTGGGTATTCTTGTTTACGACAATACGGAATCCACCCTTTTGTACGCTTTATTCTTTGTTGCCGTATTTTTACCCCAACTGGCGGCCCCTCTTGTCGCCGGGCCTTTTTTAGACCGGTTTTCACGAAGAAAGACCATCTATACATTGGATTTCATATGCGCCGGAATGTTTTTTATGGTTGCCATAGCAGTCAGTTTGAATTTCTTCAGCTATCCGCTATATCTAGTGCTCGCCTTTGCAACGGGCGCGATAAACGCAATCTACACAGTGGCTTACGAGAGCTATTATCCAGACCTTATAAGCGAAGGCAATTTTTCTAAGGCTTACTCGATAAGCAGCCTTATTTACCCACTTGCAAACACCATCATGGTTCCGCTGGCGGGCGTCGCCTACGAAACTGTCGGGCTTGCACCGCTGTTCTTTTTTAACGCCTTTTCTTACCTCATTGCTGCGATATTTGAAACGCAGATTTCTAAATCTTCGGAAAAACATAGGAGTAAAGCGACCACTTCTTATCACAGTCGGCAATACTTAAAAGATTTTAAGGAAGGTGCTGCGTATCTACGGCGAGAAAAGGGGCTCCTTGCTATCACCCTCTACTTCGTCGTCTCTATGTTTTCGGGTATGGCGATGCAGGTCCTGATGCTGCCATACTTCAAGACCACACCGGGGCTTACCGTATCCATGTATACGGTCACAATGAGCATATCCACCATCGGCAGGCTTATAGGCGGATTGGTACATTATAAATTCAAGTATCCTACACACCTTAAATTTGCTATTGCTATATTCGTATATCTCACACTTTGTGTGCTGGACGGATTGCTGCTCTTTATGCCCTTCCCAATTATGGTAATCTTCTGCTTCTTTACCGGATTGTTGGGCGTTACATCTTATAATATAAGAATCTCTGCAACACAGAACTACATCCCAACTCAAATGCGTGGAAGGTTCAATGGGTTGTTTTTGATGATTACTACCGTCGGCACACTGACAGGGCAGCTCTCAGCTGGTTTGCTCGGCGAGGTTGTGCCAGCGCCGTATGTCATTGCTATCTTTATGGTGGTGAACGTTTTGGGGGTTATTTTCATAATGCTGCCGAACAAAAAACACGTCAAAAAAATATACAATCAGGATATCTAGCTGACCAGCGCTTGGAAAAAATAGCAAAATAGCTGAATGATAATTCGGCGCTCTCCTGCGAATATGGAGGGAGGGCGTCAATTTATAAAACCCTCTTAGAAAGGGAAACATAGTAAACGTGTGTAATATATAATGTGTTACTTCGATTGTTATAAGCTCACGGATGCGCTATTATAAAACCAAAGCGACACATAGTTGTTCAGAATGCAATTAGAGGAGCTGATAAAATGGATATAGTTCTTGTTAGACACGCGACGGCTGTTCCTCGCGTTCAAGAGCCGATCGACGTAAAAAGAGAACTGACAAAAAGGGGCAGAAAACAATTCAGCAAAATTTGCCGTTCAGTGAAAAAGCACGTTAACCCCGGGCGGAATGTTATTATTTGGACCAGCACAGCTGCAAGAGCGCTCCAGACTGCGGAAATTTTGGCTTGCGAGTTAGACATAGAAAATATTGTTAAGCATTACTTTATATACTCGGGGAATTACTCTTCCTTCTGCGATGCACTGCAAGGCATAGATGAAAATGCGACTCTGTTCGTTGTCGGGCACGAACCCTCCCTTGGCGAATGGAGTGTCCTGCTTTCTGGTACAAGAGTTGCTTTCAAAAAGGGTGCTATGGTAAATTATCATTTGCTTGGCATGAATCCTCCCAAAGCGGAGCTTAAGTGGAAAATAAGAGCTTCTCTGCCGGATGAAGAAGAACCGAACGTGGATGTCGGGCAGTATTTCACCATGAATGACTACAAAGAAGTCGTTCTTAAGCTGCTTGCGGGGATAGAGGACTTGCGCGTACAGTTCTTGAAATCCCCTAACGATATCGAATCAGTCCACTATATAAGGGTAAAGATACGTCAAATTCGATCGTTGCTATCTTTCATCAAACCCATGACCAACAAAAGGGAATATGTTGCCATCCAGGAAAAACTAAGAGCGATGGCTGAAAAGTTCTCGTATATACGCGAAATCGACGTGCTTACCATACAATGGCAATCTTTGAAGGACAGCTCAGTCGAGCTTACGAGTAGCAATGCGGTGTCGGGTATATTACACAGCGAAAGGGAAGCCGAAAAGCGCATGCTTTGCGATTATGTTGCTGGAGATTCCATGAGTGACGAACTTGGTCGTACTGCAAAACGCGTTGAGCGGTGGAATGGTGATTATGAGGATGAAGCAGCATTCGAACAATTCGCCATAGGACGGTACAAACAATGGAACAACGATGTTGCAAACGCAATGAAGCAGATGGATCCTAATGACCTAGCAAATATTCACCGTATCAGGATACGTTTCAAAAAGCTGAGGTATGTCCAAAGCAACATCAAATTGTTCAGCAATAGTGCAGCATTAAATCTAGAATCACTCAAATCTATTCAGGATACCCTCGGAGATATTTGCGACACCTTTGTCGGTATCGCTCTCTTAGAAAAACTGAGAAAGAAGTATCCTTCTGATGATTTGCTGCACGAAACCGATGCATTCATCGAGCATCTGCGCACACACCGCAAGAAATTGTTGAACGAGGCTGAAGATTACTTGAAGACTAGAGAATGAGCAAAAGATTGAGCACGCGCATGAGCCACTTGCCTAGCTCTCGTTATCTGCCAGCTTTTTATGCCCTTGTTAAGCATATTGCCTGGCTTAAGTTGTAATTTTACGGTGCTTACACCTAGATTTTGCACAATAAAAATACGCTTATTCTAGACTATAGCAATCAGTTATTCGCTATTGATTATGTTTTTAGCTGGCGTATTTTTGCACTAACATGAGTATGATTATGACTGCAGCAATCGCGAACCCAACAACGCTCATCATCCTTTTCAGGTTTTTTTGTTGCTCAGCATTACGGGATGGAGTATAATACCGCGATTTCAGTTTACCCTGGCAAAATGGACATACAGTCATATGGTCGAGTACGTCCTTTCCACAGTGTGGACAGGGCACTACATGCCTTCTCATATTCGATTGGGATTTGTTCACAAGCCATCTCTCCTTTTACTAAAAAGGGCGGCATTGATTGCCGCCCAACTCTTATTTAAGCCAGATTTCAGTGCAAAAAAGAGTAAAGAGAACCATGCCCCCGATTACAACGCCTGCAACTACGAGAGCTGCCGCGACAGCGGAACGGATAAACCGCCTGAGGTCTATGCCGTTAATCCCTTCAGCGTCGGCATGATTGTGCGCTTCGTCGTTCTCAGCATCGCTGCCAAAAGATTTTCTACCTTCGACGTAACCGGGCATCCCGGGTACGTTCATGTTTACTATCACCCGACCGTCGTCGTCTGGGTATACTTTTTTCTTTTTCATGATAATTTTTCAGGCTCTCCTGCCTGGGTCTGGTTGGTATCTATAGCTTTATGCTCGTCTTCACTACCCTTCGGTAGTTTCCCACCGTTAGCCATCACTTCTTCGTCGTACAAATGGCAAACGACCATATGACCGTCGTCGAGGGTAATCTGCTTAGGGGGTATGGATTTGCATACCTCCATACACTCATTGCAACGTGTGTGGAACTTGCATCCGGAGGGCGGGTTCGCTGGGGAAGGTATGCTGCCTTCTAGTATTATGCGTTCCATCTTGACCGTTGGATCCGGCATGGGAATTGCCGAAAATAGCGCCTTCGTGTACGGGTGGAGAGGATTGCCAAAAATATCTTCCTTCTCTGCGTACTCCACCATATCCCCTAGGTACATGACACCCACCGTGTCTGAAATATGCTCGACCACCGAAAGATCATGCGAGATAAACAGGTAGGTTAGCCCGTACTCGTCCTGCAAATCCTCGAGCAGGTTTATTATCTGCGCCTGTATTGAAACGTCCAATGCGGAAACAGGCTCATCGCAGACGATGAATTCCGGATCAAGAGCCAAGGCGCGCGCGATGCAAATACGCTGGCGTTGGCCTCCCGAAAACTCGTGGGGATACCTTTCTTTATGATAAGGTTGCAGCCCGCAGGAGCGCATTATCTTGGTGATGTAGTCGTCATACTCGGCGGGAGGGACGATATTGTGCTCTCGTACCGCCTCGCCAATAATCTCTCCGACGGGAAGCCTAGGCGAAAGGCTTGAGTACGGGTCTTGGAATATAATCTGTATCCTTGGTCGCAGCTTGCGCATTTCGCTTTTCGTAAGGGAAAAAACGTCTATTCCGTTAAATAGCACCTCGCCGTCGGTTTTTTCCTGGAGGCGCAGAATGGTTTTCCCTACTGTGGTCTTGCCGCATCCTGATTCGCCCACCAAGCCCATAGTCTGACCGTGCTTGATAGCGAATGAAACGCCATCCAAAGCCTTAACATTGCCCGCAACTCTGCCGAACATGCCAGACTTTATCGGGTAGTACTTTTTAAGGTTTTTGACTTCGAGTATGTTTTCGTTATTATTGGCACTTGTGTTTTTGCCTTCAACCATCATCTCGTGCCACCTCCTTGTCCATATGCAAGTAGCAGGATACAGAGTGAGTCGGTGAAATCTTGATCTCTCTCGGGTATTCGCCATTGCATACCGGGATGCACTTCTCGCACCTATCTTTAAAATAGCAGTAGTTGGGCATGTTGATTGGGTTTGGAACAGACCCGGGAATGCTGTAAAGTCTATCGACGCGCTTAGTTACAACCGGCTTGCTGGCCATCAGTCCTATGGTGTAAGGGTGAGCCGGATTGAGGAACACCTCTTGGGCGGTGCCTTTCTCTACGACCTTGCCGGCGTACATAACCACGACGTAATCCGCCATTTCGGCAATGACTCCCAGGTCGTGCGTTATCAGCATTATGCTGGAGTTGATTTTGTCCTTTAGGTTGCGGAGCAAATCGAGTATCTGCGCCTGAATAGTGACATCCAGCGCGGTGGTCGGTTCGTCCGCAATTATCAGCTTTGGCCCACAAGCAAGCGCCATAGCAATCATGATGCGCTGGCGCATACCTCCTGAAAGCTCATGGGGGTACATTCTATAAACACCTTCGCTATTTGCAATTCCGACTGTCTCAATCATCTCGATGGAACGCGCTTTTACCTGCTCATCTGTCATTTCCGGGTTATGCAGTTTGATGACCTCGTCTACCTGCTCGCCTGCTCTGAACACAGGGTTAAGGCTGGTCATGGGCTCCTGGAATATCATGGACATATCCTTGCCGCGAATGCGCTGCATGGCTTCAACAGGAGTTTTGGCGATGTCGTATACCATATCGGAGCCGGCAAAGCGCACTGTTCCCTTTACTATTTGACCTTGAGGGCGCTGCACAAGCTGCATGAGCGAAAGGCTGGTCACCGATTTGCCGCAACCCGATTCGCCGACCACTCCCACGGTTTTGCCGATGGGGACATCAAAAGAGACACCGTCTACAGCCTTAATGACGCCGATATCCGAAAAGAAATAGGTGTGCAGATCGTCAAATTCCGCGACGTTGTTGGGGTCGCGCATTTTCGTGGTGTACTCAGATGGATCCACATTCTTGCGTTTGCGCTGCTTCTCGATCTCTTGGGTAATCTTGTAATTTTGCTTGGTAATCCTCCGTGACTCCTTGGCGGAGATATAATTAGACTTTTTGGCCTCAGAACGCTCTTTGCGTTTGCTTAGCAAACTCATCTCTCTCACCTACCTTTTCATCTTGGGGTCGAATGCGTCGCGCAGTCCGTCGCCCACAAAGTTAAAACCGAGCACGGTAGCGAGAATGAGCAGCCCTGCAGGCACCCATATAAACCAGTAATTAGTCATAACATATACGTTGGTAGCGGCATTTATTATAGTTCCCCAGGACGCAAGCGGGTATTTAACACCAAGCCCCAGAAACGATAGCGTCGCTTCGGTAATAATTATTCCGCCGAGGTTCATCGTTGCGTTTACTATAAGCAGAGGCATGACGTTGGGTATGAGGTGGCGGAAAATCCTGCGTCTTACGCCGATACCCGTAGCTTCTGTGGCTACCATAAAATCCTGCTCGCGCAGCATCAATATCTGGCCGCGCACCGTTCTGGCGATACCTGTCCATCCCATGAGACCTAGTAGCACCATCAGAAGGTAAATTCTTATCTGCGGCGTAACCTTGTATGCGTCAAGCACTGAAACCAGAATTAACAGCATGGGCATCTGCGGTATGCAGTTGAACAGGTCGACCAAGCGCATTATTATTGTATCTACCCAACCACCGAAATACCCAGAAATACCGCCTAGCACAACACCTATAAACAGCTCAATCAGCACAACCACAAAACCTACCATGAGCGAAACTCTGCCGCCGTACATAAGTCTCGTTAAAACGTCCATACCGTTGGCATCTGTTCCGAGCCAGTGCTTAGCCGATGGAGGGGAATACATGTCTATAAGTTCGGTAGGCATATCTGTTCTGATAACATAGTTTGCATTCGATTGTTCGACGGTAAAACGAACATCCTCACCTGCTTCGTCTTTCAAAGTGAAGGAGTTCTCCTTGCTGGTTATCGCTCTGCGCGCTTCTTCCTTGAACCCGCTGCTCAGCAGAGTGTCGTCTATAGCGGGATTAACGATAATGTCGGATATGGCGGCGAACACTTCTCCGTCTTTCAGCACCGTTACGTTACCTTCCTCGTAATTGAGACCGTAGCGTGTACCATCGTACTCAAATGTCGTCGCTTTGCTGGTGGCGGCGACTTCAGCGGCTATGCGGAAATCAACGGAATTGATAATGGGTTCATCTGCAGTGTCGACAGCGTCAAAAATCTTCTTTGATGCGACGGCAATTCTGGTGCCGATTCCTATGTCGTAATTCTTGTTGTCTTCCGCGATTGTGTATATGTTGCCCCTATAGGCCATCGTGTTTTCACCAGCCTGCTGAGCAGCTTCGAATGCGGCTTTGAATTCGTCAGTGATTTCTATACCGCCCTCGACGTTCTCATCGTAGGTGAAGAATGATTTTATAACGTGTACCTTCGCCACAGTCATGGTGCTTGAAATGGCGTAAAGATCTTCGCCAAAAATCTCGAGTTGATAAATCTGGTCGCCAACGGTAAAGGTTTCGTCGCCCGAATTAACGGCGAGTATGGTCTTTGCCCTAGCAGCATTGTCGAAGGTAAT
Source organism: uncultured Clostridia bacterium (assembly GCA_937874755.1). Lineage (GTDB taxonomy): Bacteria > Bacillota > Clostridia > Christensenellales > CALWSW01 > CALNBC01. Next base: position 8,406 of record CALNBC010000427.1, on the reverse strand, counting down.
GCCATCTTTAACGGTATATCTGAGTTCCCTATTGTATATTGCGCTGGCGTACTGAGTGGGTGTCATCTCATAAGTCTTAAATACTTCTGACTGACCATAAGGGCTGATTAGTCCGCCTAAAAAGGAGAATGCAAACATGAGTATAAGAATAACAAGACCGGTGATGGCTAGTTTGCTCCTCATAAAGCGCTTTAATACGAGCATGGACGGAGAGAGTACTTTTACTCGGCGCTCATCATCTAACGTCCCGACGGTGAATTCTTCGGCTTCGTTGGTATATACTTTCTTTTCATCCTGATCGAATTTTCCGTTCATGTACTCACCCCCCTCAGTTAGCCCTTACGCGCGGATCAACTACGGCATACAGAATATCCGTTATTAGCAAGCTGATCTGGGTAAGAATGATTAAAAATGTCATATAGAACATGGTAAAGGGGATATCCCCCCCTATCAAAGCCTGGTATGAAGTCCAACCGATGCCCGGTATTTGGAACAGCGTCTCGGTAATCATCGCTCCGCCAAACATCGACGGCAATAAATTGGACATGTAAGAGACTAGAGGTATAAGGGTATTCCTAAAGGCATGCTTATTGATGACTACCTTTTCGGGCAAACCCTTTGCATAGGCTGTTCGAATATAGTCGGAGTTCAGCACTTCGAGCATGTTTGTTCTCGTATAGCGCATGAGTCCGCCTATGCTCAGCATTCCAAGGGTAATTACAGGCAACACATAATGCCAGGCAATGTCTAAAAACTGCCCGAATTCTGACAGTTGCTCGTGGTATCTCCCGACTATTCCGTATAGGTCGAACCACTGCAGTTTGATGGCAAATATATATTTAAGTATCGACGCCAAGAAGAACGTGGGCAGCGATATGCCCATCATTGCAAATATCGTGACGGCGTAATCTGTTTTGCTGTATTGTTTTCGCGCAGCCAAAATACCCAATGGGATGCCTACGGACAATTCAATCACCAAGGTTATCGCACTCAATATAACTGAATACCAAATAACCTCGCTGAATTTTTGGGTGACAGGCACTGTAAATTGCCAACTATCCCCGAATTCACCCTGGATAGCCTGTCCCATCCATGTTACAAAACCTTCTGGGATGCTTTTATCCATGCCGTAGTACGTATTAAGCTGCTCGAGCCATTCAGTGTAGCTCTTGCTGTTAGGCTGCATCGAGCGCTGGCGGGCGATGTTTTCTACGTATGAGGTGGGCAAACTGCGCACAACTGCGTAAACAATCAGCGAGCCGAAAATAATTATAAATATACCTAGTATGATGCGTCTTATTAGGAATCTGCGCATAGGAAAACCCCGCTCTCTTAATTTTTGCGCCACGATTAGGCGAGGTCCCATCAATCGACAAATACAGACTGAACCAGAACGATTTCGACAAAGCTCATAAGTATGTTGAGCCCACGAAGAGTGGGCTCAACACCAATCAGTCGGTTTATGTCAGATTATGCTTTGGGACCGGAAACGACTTTCCCGTTCTCAACGGTGAAGCCGGCAGCCTCAAAGAATCCTAGGGCAGCCTGTTTTGCTGCATCGTACCTTTCCTCCTGAGACATTTCGGAGGTATAGATGGGGTTGCCGTTCACGTCCAGAGAGAAGGCATAGGTGTATCCTTCGTCGGTGGCCTGAGGTGCCGCCCAGGAAGTGTTGGAAATGGGGTACTGGATCACGCTGGCAGCATCGCCGTAGTAGCTGTTGATAGCTACGTCGCGATACACGGCGAATACGGTGGCAAGACCCTTGCGCAGATTCTTGGACGCTTCGGAGCCGGGGTCGCCTCCAATATTGATGGTCGCGGCGTTCAGACCGAGATAGCCATAGCCGAGGTTGTCAACACGGCTGGTGGTGACGACGTCGCCGGTCAGCTCGGAATTGGAGTTGTAGCCGCGGATTTCTTCGAAGTATGCGCGGGTGCCGGAAAGTTCGCCAGCATCAACAGTGCCTGCTGCGACGGCGGCGGCAACCTCGGAGGGAGTGGTGACCTTAAACTGGAGGTTTTTGGTCTTGGGTGCGCCCTTGTAATAGAGTTCGTTTGCTTCGTAGTATATGGTCTTGTTCTCGTACTTGATGAACTTGTACGGTCCTGCGCCCATGGGAACGGTCTGCACCGGGTTGATGGTGGACAGGTCGCCATAGGGATGGCCGAACTGGTTGTTCTCATAGTCGTACTGGTCTACATCGCCGTAGTAGTGGAGCGGAGCAACCTGAATTCCGCAGATGGAGTAGACTGCGGGAGCGGAATAGCCCTCGGTCTGCACCTGTACGGTATAATCGTCCAGCTTGGTTATTCCGGAGATGTTGGGGATACCGCCTGCGCCATCAGGGTCAGCGGTGCCGAAGTGGGTAATGAACTCGCCGTTGATTGCGCCGCGGATGTCTGCGCCTACAGCGGATTCAACAGAGGAATAGGCATCGGGGTCGCCAGCATACTTAGCATAGGTCTCGGCGTAATAATCGTCGAGGGTGGGCATATCGTCTCCCTCGAGGGTCCACTTCTTCTCGGTAGCGGCACCTACGAAGTTGCCGTCGGCATCAAAGGAGCCAAAGCCCCACATAGCCATGCCATACATTACTTTCAAGCCTTCGGAGGCTTCGATATCGGCAGCGGTGCGGCCGTTGGCATAGGAAGCGGCGTATTCGTCGTTGAGGTAGTTAGCCATAACGTAGTCTACGATGCCCTGCACGTCGGTCTTCCAGTTGGCTGTAAGGCCATCCCAGAAGTAGGTCTGCATCTCTTCAGTCCAAGCGTCTGAGGAGGACCAGGCATGGTCGGGGCCTGCTGCGTAAACAGCTTCGACAAGTGCGCTGTACTCTGCGTAGATTTCATCAGAGGTCTGGGTCAGATAGTTCTTCAGACCAATGATGGGATAAGAATTCAGCGTTGTGGATCCGACATAAGAGGGGTCGAGATATACATAGTAGTTGAAAATCAGGTCGTCGGCGGTGAGGGGTTTGCCGTCGCTGAACTTGATGTCATCGCGGAACTTGGTTACGTAGGTGGTCACGTTGGCAGCTTCGTCATAGTCGACGGAGATGTCTGCAGGACCCTGATAGAGGTAATCGGTTCCGTTGAAGTTGACAGTTTCGCCTTCGATTGCGTTGAATACGATGCCGCCAAGACGGTCGGTGGTAATCGGAACGATCTGGGTCATGTCGACAGCGTCCATATCATAGCCTGTATCGGCATAGTAGGGGCTAAACTTCTGGGAGAATTCCTGGTAGGCCACAACAAAAGGATCGTTGGGGTCTACCATCTCGATTTTTTCGCTTTCCTTCAGCCAGAGCCAGAAGGTAGTTATGTCGGGGGTGACGGTGTCCATCTTAACACGCTGGGTAGAGAACACGGTGCAGTTTTGGCGCTGGTAGGTAGGCAGCTCGACAGCCCAGTCGGCGATTTCGTCCAGAGCCAGCTTATAGATGGCCTTGCGGTATGCCTGATCGTCGCTTGTGCGGGCATCCATGATGTAGCCGTCCAATGCTTCGGAAGTGATGCGGTAGTGGTTGGAGTCAGAACCGCCCAGTCCGGGGACGTTGGAGGAATGGTACACCTGATACATATCGGGGTCGATTGTGGCGCCCCAAGCAGCGGTCCATAGATCCTGAACGCCAGCGTCAAGAGCATTCCACAGGACGTTGGAGTCGGAAGGGTCGTTGATCTCGAGAGTGATGCCAATGTCGGCAAAAGCAGCCTTGGCGTCGGTCAAGATTGCAAAAGCGGGGTGGTCGCCCACGCCTTCACCGGGGATGATTACTTCGTACTCGAGATAGGACTTGCCGTCTGCACGAGTAGCGGGCACGCCTGCATCGGTTTCTACCGGAGCAGGAGACGCGTCCGTAGGAGCGGGTGTTGCTTCAACATCGTTCCCTGCAGTTGCGCATCCGGTCAGGAATGAGCCAACCATCGCACAGGCAACCAGTAGCGCAAGAAGCGCCAGGTTCTTTTTCTTCATTTCATACCCTCCTTATTAATTAGGATGCAGTTAGCACTTTTGAAAAATACAAATTGCCTATGCATTCTACTTGTTCAACTATACTCAACTTGGTCTCAACTGTCAATAACAATGCTTGAATTCGAAGCTCAAATATACTGCATGATGGCATTATTTGTCCGTTTTATAACCGTTTTCAGTACTATTGGTCTTCTTTGTGTGTGTTTTGTTTTACTATAATAACTGGGAGCGATCGTTGATATTTCCACATCACAAATGAAACTATAAACACCAAAAAAATCATCCCTAAAAACAGCAGCTCGTTCGCTATTTTCTGGACCTGCTCAGTCAGTAAAAATACGATAGTTCCAACGATTGTCAACCCGGAAGTGATTACAAGGCCGAAGGTAGACTTTAATAGTTCTTCTACCACAGAATCGCGTTCTTTTTCGGTCATTTCCCTTTGCGCAAAAAACTGCTTTACACAGTCGTATGCCATAACTGCGAGGGGCAAGAACATGCTTATATAGGGCAAAGAGACCCACATCCGCCTCGTTCCGTCAGTATTAAGTAGCCCTGCACCCACAAACAGCGCAGCGCATAGCAACGTGACCGCCAAAAAAACAATCCTGATTTTTAGTAGTTTCTGATCCGAAACATCGTACTTGAAGTAGTCGCCCTTGTATTTATAGTTGTACTTTAACCATCGCCCTTTTTTTCCGTGGAGTTGTGGTGTGGCTTCGTACTGACTTGAGTAGTACTTTTTTGATTTCATAAATAAACCCCCAGTGTGATATATATATTCTATCACGACTAGGGGTAACTCACAATAACGCTGATTTTTTACAGTGAATCGTACAGTTTCTTTAACTGGGGAATAGCCATAAACTCTTCGAGGGTAAGCCCGGTCTCACCCAATTCTCTTTGGTTTTTCGTTCCTTTTTTGACATCTGCATGGTAATCAGAGCCGCCAGATATAAAGAGCCTGCCGCTGTAACGACCGATTACCTCCTGCCATATAACTTCCCGCGGGCGCTTATCCTTGCTACTGGTTTTGTCGTAGGTGTACCTACCTTCTATTCCATCCAGCCCCGCCTCGATAAGTGTTTCTATGTATTCCCAGCGGGTCATCTCTTGGCCTTCCATACAAACTATTTCGTCTATCAGCACGGGGTGGGCAAGTATTGCAATTCCGCCGGCTTTGTGTATAGCGTCGATGATATGCGCGCCTGAGGGTTTTTCGCGCTCGACAGAAAGATACGGGTCATCGCGCACAAAGAGCTTTGCACTTTTCCAATCAGGAGTGTACCCTTTTAACGCCATCATGTCAAAAATGCGTTTTTTTTGCAACTCCAGTATATCTATGCGCTTTCCGCCAAGATTGAGAATCTCTTCCATATCCATGGGATAGCCCCGCTCGTTGAGGCGCTTTACAGTTTCGATGTATGCCTGGGCTTTGCTTTGGGCGATTTCATTGGCTTCCTGCGCCATTATGTCGCCTTCCCAGTCGCACCCCAGACCCACTATATGCACGTCCTGCACAGTGGTTTCGCTTGAGAACTCTATCCCCTGAATCAGCGCCACACCCTGGCTCTTTGCAAACTCAACTATATCTAATTCCCCGTTCCCGGGGATCTTGGCGGTTTTTGGCGGGATTACATCGTGGTCGGTAACCGCCAGTATCTTTATCCCCCTGGCTGCGGCGTTCATAACCAGCTCGTAGGGCGTGTCGTTTCCATCGCTGTTGACTGTGTGGGAATGAAGATCTACGGGATATGGAGCTTTCATGGCTTTCTCCTAAATATTGAAAGTTGTATTAGATACGTTGAGCTCTGATTTGCCGGAATGCTTACAGCTCGAGGGTTTCACCGGCAAATACGCGGATATGCCTTTCTATCAATTTGCCGGCTGCTTTTTCGACACCTTCGTCCAGTTTGATAGGGTTAATCTTGGGATCTTCCAGCAGCCTTTTAGTCTCGCTGAGGTAAACCTTTTTTAATGCGGTAGAAATATTGATTTTAGCTGCGCCAAGCTGTGCCAGCTTGTGGAAGGCGTCAACCGAAAGACCTGTGCCTCCGTGAATGACCAGCGGTGTATTTTCCTTGCCTAGCCGCTCCACAAGCTCGTAGTTTAGGACGGGGACTCCCTTGTACACACCATGGGCTGTTCCAATCGAAGGTGCAATAGCGTCCACACCTGTATTCTCGATGAAGTCCATGGTATCCTCGTAAGTAGCCGGGTGGGCATTCTCGTGGGAGATTTCGTCTTCGACTCCACTTATTACTCCGACCTCTCCTTCCACAGCAACTCCGCGTGTGTGAGCGTATTCCACCATTTGCTTCGTCTTCCGGATGTTCTCCTCCATCGGAAGCGAGGAAAAATCCATCATGACTGCATCCCAGCCAGCATCTACGCAGGCTTTTGCAATTTCTTCGTCCATGCAATGGTCAAGGTGAATCGCTACCTTTGTCTTCGCGTCCTGCCTCAGTCCATCTAACATGCGAAACATAGGCTTAACTCCATACCTTTTAACTGTACCAGTAGACGGTTGGAGTATTACATTACGGTTAGCCCTGCTTGCAGCTTCGATGACAGCCTTTGCAGTGTTGTAGTTCAAGATGTTTATGGAGGCAACAGCTTTCTTCTCGCTCTTTGCCTGCAGCAGAATGTCCAGAAACAGATTCGACATAGTAACCTCTCCTTTCGAGTTTGTACATGCTTATGTTTGTATAGACAAGTTTGTTGAAATTGCAAGGGATGGCGTTTGGTGCCGTCCCTTAGGTTTGCGGTCTAATATATTGGGATTGTGTACCCCGCCTTACGCTTCGTATTCGAAACGAAGCTTGACCTTATCTCCTCTGAACAACACCTTAGTATATTCAAAAATACTGCCGTCCGCTGCTTTGTTGACATCTTCAAGCAACAAGAGAGGATACCCTCTGTCGATATGAAGGAGTTCGGCTTCCTCTGCGTTAGCAGGGACAGATTCGAGAGATTCGTAGACAGTTTCCGCCTTGTATCCAAATTGGCGCTCAATAATTACGCAGAGCTGTTCGCCCTCGAGATCCTGACCTTCAAGGTCGAGACAAAGAGACACGGGAATAAAAGAGCGATGCAAGCTGATTGGTTGACCACGCGTATAGCGTATGCGCTCGATATAGTGGACTTGATCGCCTAGCGTTATGCCGAGCGATTCGGCCACATTCCTGTTCGCTGGCCCTACTTCGTACTTGACGAGACGAGTGTGTATTTCATAACCCATCTCTTCGAGTTGCTCGCGAACGCCCATATAAGCAGGCGAACGCGTGGATATCTTTGGTTCTGATACAAATGTACCTTTACCCTGTACTCTGTACAGAAGACCCTCTTTTACCAACATGGTGATTACTGAGCGGACAGTCATGCGGGAAAGACCGTAGGTTTTGCTGAGTTCGTTTTCTGAGGGTATCGCATGGTTCACCTGCCATTCGCCGTTCATAATCGATGTGCGAAGTAGATCCTCGAGTTGTGCGTATAAAGGTTTCGGGTTATTACGGTCCAGCATGCTTTCCTCCTAATTACATCACATATTACCATGTGCTATTAAATTCGTTATAATGAATACTCTTTTGTTTACATGATTATACAGGCAAATGTGACTCCATGTCAACAACCTGGCATGCTGTAACAGGTTGCCCATTTAATTGACCAGTAGGATTTAACGTGTTCTGTACCTGTATATATAAGTTAATGTATTTCGGCATATATGTCAAGTGTTTTCTACAGATATACAGCATACGATGTTTAGATATTACTACAGTTTTACCTAGTAATCGATAACACTGTTGTGCTTCTTCCATGATTTGATTCTTTTGCGGATTATGCCTCAGAATCTAGATGTTAATCAGTAAATTTTAGTTGACAAGCAATGTAGCTTGAGGATATAATATGTACTGTCGTCAAAACGACCTCAACTTAATGCGGCAGTGCTGGAATCGGCAGACAGGCACGTTTGAGGGGCGTGTGCGACGAGCGTATGGGTTCAAGTCCCATCTGCCGCACCATTTTAAGAGTTCCGAGTAATCGGGACTCTTCGTTTTATGTAGCCCATTAGGGCGTTTGTCGGTTTACTCGCAGACTAGGAGCTTGGCAATAATACCAACGTCATGGCACAGTTTTAATGGCAGGTATGCTACGAAGTGTAACACTTTTTTGTGTTTATTATTTATAAAAACATTTACATAAAAAGTAGAGCCAATGCAGGCACCAGCTCCACAAAAACTCTTGTGTTGATTCTGCGTGCATATTATACCACATCACCCTCACGATGGTCACCCTTGCCTTCGGCTAACAGTTCTTACTGCCAGGTCTGTAGCGGACTTCCACCGCCAAGCTATCGCCCATGCCAGGCGCACGTTAAAAGCACCCTGTTGGGTGCTTCAGCCTGTCAAAGAAAAGGAGTTTTCACGCAAG
>CALNBC010000426.1 GCA_937874755.1 uncultured Clostridia bacterium | reverse complement strand
TTTGGCAGCACTTGTGTATGGCGACGCCGGCGACTCCGCCGCATCCTATGATGAGCGCTTTTCCCATATTGATACCTCCAGTTTAGTGTTTAAGAGAGTGAGAGCAGCAGTTCCCGCAGCACCTTGCAGGCGAGGGAGGTGGAAGCGCCACTCTGGTCGTATACTGGACAAAGCTCGACTATGTCGCAGCCGATTATGTTGAGCCTGCCCACCTTGATAATCGCATCCAAGAGAGTCAAAAAGCTGACGCCACCCGCTTCAGGAGTGCCCGTACCGGGGCACTCAGAGGGGTCGAGCACGTCGAGGTCCAGCGTGAAGTACACCGGCTTTCCATTAAGCGCATTAAGGCTGTGCTCGAGGTTGTCAAAGCCGAAGGGGTGAAAGGAGACGTGCTCCTTCGCCCAGGTGAATTCGCTCCTGTCTCCCGAGCGTATGCCGAACTGGTGAATCCTGCCATCTCCAATTACGTCCCATACGCGGCGAATCACGCTCGCGTGGGAGAGCTTTTGCCCCAAGTATTCGTCCCTAAGGTCGGCGTGGGCGTCAAAATGCAGTATGTGCAAATCCGGGTATGCCTTTGCGGCAGCGCGCATCGCCCCCAATGAGACGAGATGCTCGCCGCCCAGCATCAGCGGCAACTTGCCGTCCGCCAGTATGCCCGAAACGGCAGCTTCTATTATGCCAAGGGTAGACTCGGGCGCGCCCATGGGCAGGGGCAGCTCGCCCGCGTCGAATATGTTTAAGTCCGCAATGTCCTTGTCTTGGTAGGGACTGTAAGTCTCCAGACCGAAGGACTCGGCGCGCATGTGCGCACTCCCGAAGCGCGCACCCGGTCGAAAGGACGTGGTCGAATCGTAGGGCGCGCCGAACAACACATAATCTGCCTGCTCGAACGAAGCGCTGCATTCAAAAAAGGTTTCACTCTGTCGGTTCAACATTCTTCATAAGCTCCTCGACGTAGTTGGGCAGCGCGAAGGAGGCGGAGTGCAAGTGTGCGTTGTAATACCTGGTCTCTATGCCGAGTGCGTTCCAACGCTTCGCCTTGAAATCGCGCACAGGGTGGTATTTTTTGGAGGAAAATCCGAACAACCAGTGCCCCGAAGGGTAGGTCGGGATGTGCGCTTGGTAAATACGGCAGGGGGGGAAGGACTGCACGATCCGCTTGTGAGTGCGCTGAACCACCAGAGCGTCCGCCTTGTAAAAAGGGCTCTCGTGCTGGTTGACCATTATGCCGTCCTCTTTGAGCGCCTTGTAGCAGTTGCCGTAAAACTCCTTGGCGAAAAGCCCCTCGCCCGGACCGAAGGGATCCGTGGAATCGACTATGATAATATCGTAGATGTCCTCGCGATCCCTTATGAACTTTAGACCGTCCTCGTAATAAACCTTGACTCGCTCGTCGTCGAACCCGCAGGCGGTGAAGAGGAGGTGCTCCTTGCATATCTGCACCACCATTTCGTCTATCTCTACTAAATCTATCTCCTCAACGCAATCATACTTGCATAGCTCGCGCAGCGCGCCGCCGTCCCCCGCTCCTACTACCAGTACGCGCTTGGGGTTGGGGTGCACTGCCATGGGCACGTGGACTATCATCTCGTGGTAAATGAACTCGTCCTTCTCGGTAAGCATCATATAGCCGTCGAGGGTGAGAAATCTGCCAAATTCGGGGGAATCGAAAACATCTATACGCTGAAAGTCGCTCTGAATACTCACCACTTGGCGGTCGACGCGTATGGAAAACTTTACGTCCTTCGTATGCATTTCGGAAAACCACAGTTCCATGGTGCTTCACCTCACTTTATCACTTGTATTGTCTTAAGGGTCAAATCCTTGGTGCCGGTCATATAGCTCCCGCGCTCCATGGAGTACTCTATGTGCTCGATTATTTCGGGGGTAAGCTGTTCCCCGGGTGCGAGCAGCGGTATGCCCGGCGGATAGGCAGTCACGAATTCTGCGCTGACCCTGCCCACGCTCGATTTTAGCGGCACGGTCTCCGCCGGCGAATAAAACGCGTCCCTGGGGGTGGTAACTACCGCCGGTGTGACGTATTCCTGGCTGAGCATGCCCTTCTTGCTTTTTTTGTAAATCCTGCGAATCTCCGACAGCGCTCCCACCAGCCGCTCGATGCCCCTGCGCGTGTCGCCTATGGAGAGGTAGGCGAGTATGTTCGCAATGTCGCCAAATTCTATTTGAATATCGTACTCGTCCCGTAGTATGTCGTAAACCTCTATGCCCGCAAGGCCTATGTCCAGCGTAAAAACCGATAGCTTGGTGCGGTCAAAGTCGAATATAGTGTCGCCATTCACCAACTCCTTGGAGAAGGCGTAGTAATCGCCTATGCGGTTTATCTCGCCTCGGGCGTACTCCGCCATGTTGGTAACCGTTTTGAATATCTCCCTGCCGTTGAGAGCAAGGTTCTTTCTGGACAGGTCCAAGCTGGAAATCAGCAGGTACGAGCCGCTGGTGGTCTGAGTGAGGTTGATAATCTGGCGCACGTAATCCGCGTCCACGCCTTTATTCAAAAGGAGCAGCGAGCTTTGAGTAAGCGAGCCGCCGCTCTTGTGCATACTGATCGCCGAAATATCCGCCCCCGCTGCCATGCCCGATATGGGCATACCTTCGCCGAAATAAAAATGAGTGCCGTGGGCTTCGTCCGTAAGTACCAGCATCCCGCGGCTATGCGCGAGTTTTACTATTGCGGGCAGGTTTGAGCAAATGCCGTAATAGGTGGGGTTGTTGACGAGTATCGCCACGGCATCGGGGTGTTCGTTTATGGACCGTTCCACATCCTCGAGGGACATCCCGAGGGATATACCCAGTTCGGGTTGTGTATGCGGGTTGATGTAAATCGGAACAGCGCCGCACAGCACCAGCGCGTTGATGACGCTCCGGTGCACGTTGCGCGGCAAAATTATCTTGTCGCCCGCGCGGCAGCTCGCGAGTATCATCGCCTGGACGGACGAAGTTGTGCCTCCCACCATAAAAAAGGCGTGAGCGGCGCCAAAAGCGTCCGCTGCCAGCTCCTGCGCCTCTTTTATTACGGAAACGGGGTGGCAGAGGTTGTCCAGCGGCTTCATAGAGTTTACGTCCACCGCCATGCACGCTTCGCCCAAAAACGCAGTCAGCTCCCTGTTGCCCTTGCCCCGCTTGTGACCGGGCACGTCGAAGGGAACGACTCTGTTTTGTTTGAACTCGGCGAGCGCTTCGGCTACGGGCGCCCTTTGGTGCAGATTTGGGTTCATTCTTCGTCCCTCGCGCTGAATACGCTCGCACCGCTGAATATCTCTATCATCTCTCGCCTTAAGCTGTTGGTTATTTCCAACCTCGTCTTTGGGGCAAGCTCGTAAACATCGGTATTGAAAAGGTAGTTCTGCAGGTCAACCTCTTTGATGAGCATCTTTGTGTGGAACAGGTTGGTCTGGTAGACGTTTATATCTATCGCGTCGTACTTTTCCAGAGTCTTGGGGTCTATGTATTCCTGTATGGAGGTAATAGGTTCATCTATGAACAGCTTTTTGCCGCTCATGTCCCTAGTGAAACCCCGAACCCGGTAATCCATGGTTATTATGTCTGAATCGAAGCTGCCGATGAGGTAATCCAGCGTGCTCAGCGGAGTTATCTCCCCGCAGGTGGAAACGTCGAGGTCCACGCGAAAAGTAGCTATGGAGGACTCGGGGTGGAACTCGGGGAAGGTATGCACCGTGATGTGGCTCTTATCCAGATGCGCCACTATCGCTTCACCACTTGTAGCATCCAGCATCTTGCCCTCGGCTATGAGCAGTGTCACGCTGGCGCCCTGGGGGTCGTAGTCCTGTTTGGAAATGCTCAGCACCTGCGCGCCTATCATGTCGGTCAGGTGGGTGAGTATGTTCGTCAGTCGCTCGGCGTTGTATTCCCTGTCGATATAGGCGATATAATCCCTTTGCTGGCGCTCGGTCTTGGCGTAGCAAATATCGTAAATGTTAAAGCTCAGGGACTTGGTTAGGTTGTTAAAACCGTAAAGCTTTAGTTTGTTTTCCACTGCGTTCACGTCCTTTCAGGAATAAAAATAAACCCAAGTATTGCATGGGGCGCACCCATCACAAGCACTTGGGTCTTTTCCACAAATAGCTGATCCTAAATGAGCTTGAACTCACTTTTCACATACGTGATGCAGAGGTTTAGAGTCTATATAGCAAGAACTTACTTTTACTACTCTTATTGACCGTTTCACAAGTGTTGTGTATGGAATACACATGGTTATGAAGTAACCAACTTATAAAATTTGAGTCTTAAACTCAATCAATATTCGCGGCGTGCGCCGCAAGCGGCAGTTGACCCGGCTGTCCGTATGGCCTTTATTCCCAAGGCAGCGCATGGGAATGGTCGTAATTCATGCTTAAAGTATACCCGTTTTACCGGCTATCCTAATAAACTCTGCTCCTTTCCATTTGTGCAATCCTACTATATTCACGGCGGTTTGTCAATCAAACTGGGAGAAAACAAAGGGAAGATTACACGGATTTTACACGATAATTGCCATTTTCCGGCGCTATTTACTGTTATTATACTACATATAATTGCAGAATGCAGCTCAATGCCCATCTTTGTTGTCAATAATTCCCACAAAATCAATCGGCACTGTCAGTTGGCAGTGCCGATTGAAAAATGGCAAATCGAGTTAATACCTGCAGGTCGATTAAGCTGCGGGCCAAAGCGCCCTGTCCCATCTGTACCCCGATTCGGCGTAATCCGCGTCGTCCTTGAGGTAATAGGTATAAAGCACCCTGCCCGCTTTGTTGGGTATGGGATCGTCCGTCGTGCAGTCTATGTTGCTCCACTCGCCATTTAGCTTGACTTTATTCCACATGTGGTTGCCGCCATCAAACGTTCCTGTGACTGGGTAACAGGGGATACCCGCATAGGTGCTCATCAGGCAGAACAGCTCAGCGTAGGCCTCGCACACGCCGTAACCGTTCTTCACGAGGCCATAAGCGGTGAAGGATTCGTCCGCAAAGCCCAGAATGCTGCCCGTCTTGTTGGTGTAAACGTCGTACTCGTATTCGGAAACTATAAAGTCGTGTATCGCCTTAACCTTCTCAGTGTCGCTCATGCCGCTTGTCAGCAGTTCGTCGAGGCGCGTATTGACCCATTTTTCCAGGGCTTCTACGCTCGCCGAACCGTCGGTCTTCGCGCCGTAATGGTATTTGCGCACGAGCTGACCTGCGCTATCGTACTTCAGGTGGATGGTAATCGTGCCGTCGCCCGTCCTTTCGTCGTACTTGGCGCTGTAACTCACCGAGCCTCCCTTCAAAAAAGCGTTGTGGAAGCCGCCGAAGTCATCGATATACTTGAAATAGCTTGTGAGGTCGAAGGCGGGAAAGCTCATCGTCTCGCCAAAAGACAGCACAGTCCTGTTTATTGCGTCCATGCCGTCCCTTGCGGAATGGATGGAGGCGGGAGCGCTTGGGACTTCGTCCCTGGGGTCCCAAAGTTGCGCCGCTGAGGAGTTTGCCTGGATGACTTCAACTACCTCCACGATGCTCGTCGCGGCGGAGGTGGTTTTTTTGTTCGAGCCGTTCCTCTCGGTCACTATCGCCTTGAAGCTGTATTCCCCTTCTGTATTCAATCTGTAGGAAACAGAAGTTTTTGTTGAATTCTTTTTTAAATAGGAGTATTTGCTCTTTCCCGGTTTTTTGACGATGTAAGTTATGACCGGATCTTCGTAACCTGAAACGGAAACCGAAAGCCGAACAACTTCGCCGGGGCTGATGGATTCCGTCGCAGAGATGGAGGCGCTTCGCGCTTCGCTTGCGTAGTACTCTGATTTTTTCTCTGCCACCGCGGCGTTTGCCGGAATTGCTCCGAGGGTCAATGCGAGTGCAAGAGAGAGTGTGAGCAGTTTTTTCATTAAGTTTGTGTTCCTCCGTTGATTCGCTTTTCAAGTACCGCCAATGCGGTGGCGCATATCATGCTCAGGCCGTTTTCTTCGCCGCTTTTCAAAAAAGAGTACTGCATTTCTTCCATGACCTTGCTGCAAAGAAACAGCTCCTCCATAAGGGAAAACCTGCCATAAAGCGCGGCTATCAGTCTAAGGTAAAGCCGCCTTTGTTCGCCCTTTAGTCCGGAGCAGCCGGTAATTCCATCGGTATTACCGCCGGGCAATATGGTCATATAGGTGTAGATGAGTGCGGAAAAAAGCTCATCTTCCGCCATATCTTCGGCATTTATCTCGATGTTGCCGAAGTTGACGCCTCTAAATAGCTCTAATAGCGCCTTGTCGTTCAAGGTGGCGTTGACGTACCCCGAAGAAGCCCACACCAATGAGAAGTACTCGCGATCCATATCGCGCACGTACTCCTCGGCCTGCTCGCCCGCAAAGAAGGATACATCTGCAAAAGCGGTGCCCAGCCTCGCGTTTTCGGGAAGATCAAACAATTTCCATATTCCTCCGCTATTGGTATTTTATTATAGCCCAGTTGTAAAATCAAAAGAACAATTTGCGAACTATATTTTTGTTACCAAAATCAAGTATAGAATTTGTTTGCAATACATAGAGGTCGCTTTTTGCCGCGCTCTCCTTGTTAGACTGAATTCACAAAGTGAACAGGCTTGTGGAAAAAATTCTGAACGTTATCCACATAAAACTACCGAGTTATCCACTTTTCCACAATTATGTGATGTGTAAAATGTATAAACAGCAACCTCAATCTACACTTCACTAATCCCGACTCTTTTGCTATAATGTACAAAGCATATTCACATAGTTAATCCGTTTAACAATATACCTATGTGGATATGCCAGCCGCTTTTCAACATCGAATGGAGGAAAAAATGAACCTTGCCGAAAGCGTGTGGCAGAGCACACTTCCCATACTAAAAGACGAGCTCTCCACCGCGACCTATTGCAGCTATATTGAAGACCTTAAAGTCATCGACCTTAGGGACAGGCTGCTCATACTCGAAACAGACGAAGAATTCGTCAAAAAGATGCTGACCGACCGCTACACGTCCACCATAGAGGACGCGCTTTATCGTGCGGGAGGACGCAAATACGCAATCCGAGTGATTATGCCCGGCGATATGGAATATATCGCAGCAAATTCGCAAGACGATGAGCTTTCATCCTCCATCAACAGAAAATACACCTTCGACACCTTCATCATAGGTTCTTCGAACAAATTCGCCCACGCCGCCGCCGTCGCCGTCGCCCAGAACCCAGGTCTTCGGTACAATCCTCTGTTCATTTACGGCGATGTCGGGCTGGGCAAAACGCATCTGCTGCACGCGGTAGGCAACGCCATAGCCGAAAACACGCCCTCCTCGAGCATAATGTACGTTACCAGCGAAAAATTTACCAACGAGCTGATTTTCGCCATCCGGAACGACAAGAACGAGGAATTCCGCAACAAGTACAGGAATGTGGACGTGCTGATGGTGGATGATATCCAGTTCCTTTCCAACAAGGAAGGTACCCAGGAGGAATTCTTCCATACCTTCAATGCCCTCTACGAGCACCAGAAGCAGATTATCATCTCGTCGGACAAGCCCCCGAGAGAAATTCCCGCCCTTGAGGAGCGCCTTTGCAGCCGCTTTGGATGGGGACTTGTGGCAGACATACAAAAACCCGACTACGAAACAAGGCTAGCCATACTCGAGAATAAAGCGATTTGCGAGCATATGGACATCCAGGGCGACGTGCTCCGCTTCATCGCAGAGCGCACCCAGACCAACATAAGGGAACTCGAGGGCTCGCTCACAAGGGTAATGGCGCACTCAGAGCTCAGGGGGGTGCCCGTAACCGTCGAACTTGCCGCAGAAGCGCTGAAGGACAGCCTTTTTCCCCCCGAAAAGCCCGTAATAGACATACCGTACATTCAGACTGTCGTGTCCAAGAGTTACAAGCTGTCTCCGGGAGATATCGTCTCAAAGCGTCGGAACCAAGAAGTCGTCGCCCCGAGGCAGATAGCAATGTACCTAGATCGGAAGAGCGTCGTGTAG
>CALNBC010000425.1 GCA_937874755.1 uncultured Clostridia bacterium | reverse complement strand
ACGACGACATACAGGAGGGTATCACGCATGTTAGAAATGGATAAGCCTAAGATCGAATGCGTCGAAATGGATAATAAGCATGGCGTGTTCGTCGTTGATCCCCTGGAGCGCGGCTTCGGAACGACCATGGGAAACTCGATGAGGCGAGTACTGCTATCCTCGCTGCCCGGCGTTGCTGTCACATCCATCAAGATCGAAGGCGTGCAACACGAGTTCTCCACCATACCGGGCGTCAAGGAGGACGTGACCGAGATTATTCTCAATCTCAAACAACTGTCCGCCAAGCTGCATTCTGACGTTCCAAAGACGCTGACTATAGACGCAAAAGGACCCTGCGAGGTCACAGCTGGGGATATTTCCGCGGATTCGGACGTCGAAATAGTAGACCCGAAATTGCATATCGCCACCCTCAACGAAGACGGCAGGCTCAACATGGAGCTAACCCTCGAGAAGGGCAAGGGCTATGTGATGGCGGAAAAGAACAAAAAGCCTGGACTGCCCATAGGCACCATAGCTATCGATTCCATATTTACACCGATTACCAAGGTGAACTACATCGTGGAGAACACACGCGTAGGTCAAGTAACAGACTACGACAAGTTGACGCTCCACGTTTGGACGGACGGCAGCATCAAGCCCGACGATGCTTGTAGCTTGGCTGCAAAGATACTGTCCGAGCATCTATCTCTCTTTATCAACCTGACCGATAACGTCTCGAACATCGAGATTCTCGTCGAAAAGGAAGAGGACAAGAAGGAAAAGATACTCGAAATGTCCATCGAGGAACTGGATCTCTCTGTCCGTTCCTTCAACTGCCTAAAGCGCGCCAACATCAACGCTGTCGAAGAGCTCGTCCAAAAGAGCGAGGAAGACATGATGAAGGTCCGGAACTTGGGCAGGAAGTCCCTTGAGGAAGTCGCCCAAAAGCTGGCGGCGCTGGGACTGAGCCTGCGCCACAACGACGAATAATCCGCCCCAAGGAGGAAAGCGCAAAATGCAAAACCGCAAGCTCAACCGTGCGGGTGACCAGCGCAAAGCTGTCCTTCGCAGCATGACCACGGCCTTCATCTGGAACGGCAAGATCGTTACCACCGAAGCCCGGGCGAAGGAAGTCCGCTCCGTTGCTGAAAAGCTCATCACGCTGGCTGCGAAGGAATACAAGAATTCCCAGGAAGTCAAAAAGACGGTGAAGGACAAGAGCGGCAACGCTGCCACCATCACCACCCGGAACGACCTCCCCAGCAAGCTGCACGCCCGCCGTTAATTTTAAGAGCAATTAATGTTAAA
>CALNBC010000424.1 GCA_937874755.1 uncultured Clostridia bacterium | reverse complement strand
TACTTTTATCACTGTGCATAACGGTTTTTGCCGCACTGCGCTCGAGAAACCGGGGCACATTTTCACTGCCTTTGCTCGCGGCGCTGTTTTTGACCCTCGTATTCACTCTTGGTCACAGTATGCACGAACGTTATCTGTTCCCCGCGCTGTTCTTGTTGCTGCTCGCCCTACCCAAGCTCAAGGACAGACGCTTGCTCAACGCTTACAGCGCCCTTTCTGCCGCGTTGTTCCTGAACGCCTCAGCGGTGCTGCTCTGCGTATTTTACGGGGAATACAACCTCATAGGTAGCATGGACGGTGCAGTCCGCCTGTTCGCGTTTGTGGGATTATGCGCCGCGGGCTATTTCGTCTGGGTATGCTATCGCATAATGGTGCTAGGCGAAAAGAGGGAGGACGTTTTCGCGTATGCCCCCGCCGTCGATGGCGTAGAAAGCGCCTCGCAGCGCGACGCAGAGGATTCAGATATACAGAGAGTGAATTCACCCGCTGCAAGCGAAACCGAATCTGTTTTGCATACCGAAACCGAAGTCACCCCGGGTGAGGACGAAGAGGGTCAGGGCGGGGCAAAAGATACCTCCCATGAGGTCGAGTATGAAAACATACCCCAAACCCGCGGCAAACCCCTTAAAGAACTCAACTCCCGCCATCCCGACTGGACCAAGAGGGAGAGAATACTCCTTTTGGCGTTGACTCTGGTCTACGCCATAGTTTCGTTCATCAATCTCGGGGATACGAGTGCTCCCGAATCGTATTTCAACTGCCTCGACGGGCAACAGGTAGTCGTGACGTTGCCCGAAGGCTCGGGCGCGACCTCCGTTTGGGCGAACGCGAACATCAGCCAGGGGAAACTGGGGGTCTACTCCGCATCCGAAGGCGCTGGAAAGCTTGTAGGCACGGTGGATCTCGGGTACGATTACATGTTCCGCTGGACGATAACCGAGCTGGACATTTCTGGAGCCGGAACGTCAAAGTTCTCCTTAAAGGCTTTTGGCGATTGCAAGGTCAACGAGCTTGTGTTTGTAGACGCGGAGGGTAAAGCGATAACACCCGAGCGTATCTCGTTCCACGATGGAACCGAATATACGGACAATTCGGAGGCGCTGAACGCCTTCGACGAGCAGCACAAAAAGCCCCTGCGCCCCAGCGAGCAGAACGGCATGTATTTTGACGAGCTTTATCACGCACGTA
This sequence comes from uncultured Clostridia bacterium, assembly GCA_937874755.1. Taxonomy (GTDB): domain Bacteria; phylum Bacillota; class Clostridia; order Christensenellales; family CALWSW01; genus CALNBC01. The sequence goes on along the minus strand of CALNBC010000424.1, from coordinate 773 downwards.
CGGCTTACGAGCATCTGCACGGTTTGAAGCCCTACGAAAACTCCCACCCGCCATTGGGCAAGGTGCTGATAATGTCTGGCATCGCGATATTCGGAATGACGCCCTTCGGCTGGCGCTTCGCGGGTGCGCTGTTTGGCGTACTCATGTTGCCCGCGCTGTATATCCTCGTCCGCAGGGTTACCAAAAGCCCCAAGTGGTCATTCTTTGCAACCGCGCTGTTGGCAGTTGACTTTATGCATTTTACCCAGACTAGGATCGCCACGATAGACGTATTTGTGACCTTCTTTATAATACTGATGTACTACTTTATGTACCGATATTATGAGTTGGACTGGAACGAGGTCGGGCTGAAAAGAACGCTCATTCCATTGGGTCTGGCGGGGGTATTCTTCGGACTGGCTGCTGCTTCCAAGTGGACGGGCATCTATGCCGGCATAGGTCTTGCGGTGCTATTGTTCATAACTCTTTATAGACGCTTAAAGGATAGGAAACGCACCATTGAATCCGGCTATGAGTACGACATTTCCCGCACAGAGGGTACCGCAAAGAACGTCGTTCTGACTTTGCTGTTTTGCGTCGGAGCGTACATCGTAGTGCCGCTGGCGATATACCTTTTGAGCTACCTGCCGTATTTCCTCTGCTCCGAAAGCCCCTACACGCTAAAAGGTGTGTGGGAAGTGCAGGAGTTCATGTTCGGATACCACAGCAAGCTGACCGCGACCCACCCTTATTCCTCAAAATGGTATACCTGGCCGCTGACGATACGACCCATC
>CALNBC010000423.1 GCA_937874755.1 uncultured Clostridia bacterium | reverse complement strand
CACCAACAACAATCTGAAATCGTTGCCTCGTTTTGCATATTCCCAAGCGGAATTGACCACCCGCACCAAGTTCTTTTGCAATACGATTTGCCCGACGTATAGCATCACCTTCTGCCCGGGTGCGATGCCGTATTTTTCGTCGACTTCGCGACAGGCTGCCGGTCTGTCTATATTGCCGTCGTAATCGGTGCCGTTTTCGAACACCTCCACCTCGCCCTTGTACCCATATTCGGCAAGGGTTGCTGCGGTGCTCTTGTTTACAGTCCAAACGTGGTCGGCCCTATTGTAAAACGAGATTACGTAATCCACCACCTTTGATGCCACGAATTCGCTGCCAGTAGCCTGCAGAAAATCGTCGTAGACCTTGGAATGGAAGGTGGCTATCAGGGGAATATCCAGCTTCTTCGCCAGGCGAAGCGCCGCCCCGCCTGCGGAAAAAGGAGAATGGGTGTGCACGAGGCAGGGTTTATGGTCGATTTCCATCGGTCTGAAGGTGGCATCGAGGGCAGGTATCCCAAATCTGTGCGGTGGATGTGGCTTTATAGGTACAGAGAAAAACCTTATTACCTTAAACGGATCATCATCCACGTAATTCGGGACTTCCGGAGCCGCAACGTACGCGTTGCAATGCTCTGCATTCAGCCATTTTGCGTAATTCCTAACACAGGTGGCAACTCCGTCCACCACGGGGATATATGAATCCGTGTACAAACCAACTGTAATGTCGCGATCAACGCCCATATATGAATGCTCCTTCCGTATATGAAATAGCTTTCACGTTTACATTGTATTATACCAAATCGACAATACTAATGCATCCACAAAAGAACATCGCAGCTGATTAGCAGCGACTACCATCAAAATGTTATTTCAATAAAAATGATATATTCCGTCATTTTATGCGTTGACCGGGCAACATATAAATTGTATAATTTATCCATCCTACTACAGGAGGCCACGCATGTTTGTTTTCGGCATCATACTAGCTGTTCTCGGCGCAGGCTCGCTCATTTTCGGTATAGTTCAAAATAATAGCCTAGAAGCGCAGTTTTCGAGTTTCTTTTCCAGCGGCGCAGTTAACCCAGGAACAATTTGGATAGTGATCGGCATTATCGCCGCGCTCGTCGGCATTGTGTTGATTTTCGCAAGCAGGAGAAGATCCTCATAAATCTCGTGCTAATCGCATCAAAGCCTTCAGAATGCCTGAAGGCTTTTTTGTTCCGTCTATTGGGGAAAGGCGGAGGGAACCTCCCCTTTATCCTAATGTTAGCATTTCGGCTGGTTATTATGCGTCTTTTCTCCTTTGGGCGATATCCCTCGCCACCACGACGCCGGTTACCGAAGCTTGCATGAGTCCGCGGGTTATGCCCGCGCCGTCGCCTATCGTGTAGAGGTTCTCGACCGATGTTTCGAAATTGTTGCGAACAGCCACCTTGGAAGAATAAAACTTGACCTCTACTCCGTAAAGCAGCGTGTTCTTGGAATACAGCCCGGGTGCAATCTTGTCAAACGCGCGCAGCGCCTCAATGATGCTCGTCAGGTGCCTGTGGGGGAGCACAAAGGAGAGGTCGCCTGCAACAGCTGTGTTCAAAGTGGGTCTCGTGGTAGATTTTGCCAGCCTGGAAAAATCCGTGCGCCTGCCAGATCGGAAGAGCACACGTCTGAACTCCAGTCACGTGGC
>CALNBC010000422.1 GCA_937874755.1 uncultured Clostridia bacterium | reverse complement strand
TGCGCAAGGTGTTCTGGGACAAGAACACGTTGTCCACCAGCACCGATACCGATGAAGACGGTGAAACCACCTTTTACATCGAGGGTTCCTGCCTATCCTGGCGCGACATGTTCGAGCGATACCGATTCACCGAGCAGCAGAAGCAGCTCATCACGGAACTCATGAGCGACGAATACTACGCTTTCTGGTCAAATTTCGTCAGCAGCTCGATGGGTTACGGTCCCGAGGATTGGGGCGGCGTGGTCACGATTGACGACGACTACACACCCGGCATGTCGGGAACGGTCATGAAGATCCCGAAGATCTACCAGTTCGACTACAAAAAGACCGTGTGCACCATTGGCGGCGAACGCAAATCCGTCTCCACATCGGGATGCGGCGCGACTTCCATGTCGATGGTCATCCGCTACCTGACCGGCGACAGCTCGCAGACGCCCTATACACTGTTCAAGTGGGCGTACAAGGAGGGCTACTACTCCGGCGACGGCCTTGGTCATGGTGCGGTCAGTGCAATGGGCAAGCTGTATGGCGTCACAGGCTCATGGGTGGGCAAGGACGGCAAGAAGATCGTCACGGCACTCTCCAGTGGGCATCCGGTCATTGCGCACATGGGACCGGGCATCTTCACGAAGGGCGGTCACTACATCGTGCTGCGCGGCGTGACCGATGACGGCAAGATCCTGGTCAACGATCCCAACAGCAAATCCCGCTCAAGCAAGGCATATCCCCTCTCCACCATTCTAAAACAGGCAAAGACCTCGACCCCGTTTATGATCTGTTCCCGGAAATCAAATTGAGGAGTGCTTTATTTATGAAGAAACTAATGGTTCTGATGACCCTGTGCACCCTGCTCTTGTACGCCATCCCCGCCAGCGCTGGCGTGATGATCGTGAGCAGTACCCCGACCTATGATGATTCCGAAGCGATGGCGCAGAACCTCGACCGCGCCATTGAAATGCTGAACGGCAAGGTGATTGCGAAAGGGCAGGCGTTTTCGTTCAACGAGATAGTCGGTGCGCGAACTGCGGAGAATGGATTCGCCGCTGCCTCCAACGGGAATGGCGTAACCGTGATGGGTGGCGGTGTCTCCCAAGTGGCGACCACACTGCATGCGGCACTGAAGGAGATGGGTAGTGACATCGCGATAGACGAGATACATGCCTTTGGCAGCGCATACAGCGCGGACTATGTGGATGAGGCCAAAGATGCTGTACTGACCGACTACTCCCGCAATCTCGACTTCCGCTTCACCAGTAGCCACGCAGAAAACCTGTCTATCTCCATGTGGCGCTCGGGTGGTACGGTGTTCTGCCAGTTGACGGGCATCGGTATGGCAACGAGCACCCCTAACGCAACGCCGGTGCCGGAACCTACCGCAACGCTTCAACCATCCACTGAACCGACATCTGAGCAGAATTCAGAATATGAAATCTTGTACGTCGTAAACGTCAACAGCCACGTTAACCTGCGTGAAGAGCCGTCCACCAAAGCTGAGGTGCTTAAGCAAGTTCCCAAGGACGCGGCGGTGCAGTTCACCGGCAAACGCGAGGGTGACTTCTTGCAGGTGATCTACGACAGCAAGACCGGCTATGCACACGGGGATTACTTATCCCCCAACAATCCCCGTCCCACTATGATGACGGTTGTGAACTGCCAATCCAACGTGTCGCTTTGGGCAAAGCCGTCTACGGGAGCTGACAAGCTGGCCATTGTCCCGCTGGGGGACGAAGTCGAATACTTAGGGGTCACAGAGGACGGTTTTCATAAAGTAAAGTACGGTGGAAAGAAAGGGTATATCATCGCGTCCTACCTAGTCGAATCTCAGCAATAACATCGATGCGCCGTCTACTTTTCCAAGTAGGCGGCGCATATTTTTGTATGCTTTCCACCGTTAAGTGCAATTTCTCACGCTCGACGCTCTTGCGTCAATTTGCATTCGCTAGGCATCTTATCATTGCGGAATCCTTTAAGCCGGTTTTGCCTCATTGAACCTGACGATGTGCGCCGCATATAGGTGACTGTCACTACTTGTAGAGGGTCGTACCATTGGGCGCTTTCATTACCATCGGGTATTCCTCGAAACGGACAAACCCCCCTCGGATACCGAGTCACCTTGCTCATCGTCGCACCGAGCGTCACATGACCGCAATAGACCAGTTCATTACCATGATACTGCCCAAGAACAACGCTGAAAACGCCATCCCCCTTATCAATAAAGCCTGCTGCGACAAAATCCTCGTCAACTAGGTTTTTTATTTTAACCCAATCGCCAGTGCGTTTCCCCGGAAGGTATATGCTTCCCTTTTTCTTTGCAACAATGCCCTCAAGATCGTTTTCCTGTGTAAGCCGAAAAAGATCGACGCCGTTTTCATAGTGCCGAGAAATTGCGAGTTTGTCGGTTTCAGAAATGGCGCTCAATAAAATGTTAAGGCGTTCCTCGAGAGGTGTATAGATGAGATCCTGCCTATCATAATACAGAATGTCGAATGCAACAAAGCTCGCTGGGCGTTGCTTTGCTGCTATCTGTATTCTAAAGGAATTCGTCATAATCTCGCGACTTTGAAGGGCCTCAAAGTCAGGCTTCCCATCAACCGGTGATATAACTATGAGCTCGCCGTCAAGGACACAACGGGATTTTGCTGCTTTCCCCATTGTGCTGAGTTCAGGAAACGATGCAGCAAGCAGCGCTTTTCTTTTATTTTGGAGAATAGTCCGATTACCCTCTAAATAGGCAAGGCATCTAGAACCATCAAACTTCAATTCATAGAGCCAGTCTGATGAATTGAAAGGTTCTACTTCATCTCGAATCAGCATGGGCGAATACGCCAAGGCATCGAACAAATCCACTATCGGACACCCGCCAGATCAGGCTTTTTATGCGCATCGATACTGCGTTGCAACGCATCCATCAGGTTAATAACGTTGTTTGGCGTTTCCGGTTTTTCGGCAGACACGAATTCTCGGCCCTCAATTTTGTTCGTTATAGCTTCGAGCAACCGACTCTCATATTGATCTTTATAAAGCTCCGGGCGGTATTCACCGATCATTGCATCAATCAGCATAGCCGCCATATTGACTTCGGCTTCTGTCACCTCGGTGTGCATAATCGACTTAGGCATAGCTTTAATTTCATTAAGATAAAAAAGCGTTTCTATAACAATTCCTTCACTATTCGGAGAAAGGACTAGCATAGTCTCTTTCGTACCCAGCACCGTCTGAGCGACGGCTATAACCTCTTTTTTTTGCATTGAAGTCAGAAGTAGATTATACGCCTTATCGCTTCCTTCGGGAACGACATAGTAGCTTTTCTCAAAGAAAATGGGATCAATAGAACCCTTCGGCACGAACTGCTGAATGGTGATCGCCCTATCCTTTGGTGTTTTCATTTTCTCGAGTTCTTCGTCCGTCAGCACAACATATTGATCTTTTGCGTACTGATAGCCTTTTACAATCTCGTCGCTTGAAACCTCAGAGCCGGTGTCCTCGCGGACCTTTTTATACCTTATTCTCGCGTGGCTGTCTTTGTGCAGTTGGTTAAAACTGATGCGGTTTTCTTGTGTTGCGGTAAAAAGGGCAACTGGTATATACACAAGCCCAAATGATATAGCTGCTTTGTGTGCTGCTGCTGGCATGATTCATGCACCTCCCACGCTTAGGTTGCCCTCAACGGCATATGATATTGATAGAATGCAAAGCCAAATATTGAAAAAGGAAGCGGGATACACGCT
>CALNBC010000421.1 GCA_937874755.1 uncultured Clostridia bacterium | reverse complement strand
CTTCGTGGGGCCGCGGCCGCTGATCCTTTCGGAGATGAACAGCATGACGAGAATCGCCCTGGAACGGCTGAACGTCCGCCCCGGGCTGACGGGCTTCGCCCAAGCCGAGGACAGGGAGGGCACCCCTGAGGAAAGGCTCTCCCGGGACCTTTGGTACGTCCGAAACATGAGCTTTTGGGTGGACGTTCGGATAGTGTTCGCTACCGCGCGGGAAATGCTAGGACTCAACCGCAAGCGAAGAGAGAACGCGCGCTAATCCGCCATCCATCGCCCCGACGCGCCGCAGGGGAGCATTATGCTTCTCCTCGAGCAGGGCAGCGCGACCTCCGCCGCCTCGGCACTGCCGCCAAAGCGGGGGAGTAGGGCGATGTCCAGCAGGTTTTTAAGCACAGCGGGGGCTAGCCCCGTGGTGTAGCTGTTTATAAGAAAGAATAGCGGCTCTTTGGAGAGTATGTCCGCGCAGGCAGAGACTAGGGGGTACAGCCCGTCCTCGATTTTCCACATTTCTCCCGTAGGCCCCCTGCCGTAGCTCGGCGGGGCCATTATCACCGCGTCGTAAAATCTGCCCCTGCGGCGCTCGCGCTGGACGAACTTCATCGCGTCGTCCACAATGTAGCGAACAGGCGCGCAAGCTACGCCGGATGCGGCGGTGTTGTCCTTCGCCCAGGCGACCATGCCTTTTGACGCGTCGAGGTGCAGCACCTGCGCCCCGGCTTTCAGGCAGGCGACGGTTGCGCCGCCCGTATACGCGAAGAGGTTGAGCACGGAAACTGGTCTTTTTGCACCCTCGATAAGGCGGCGCATCCAGTCCCAGTTGACCGCCTGCTCGGGGAAAAGCCCGGTGTGTTTGAAGCCAGTGGGGCGCACAACGAACGAGAGGTCGCCATAGCTTATTTCCCAGTTTTCAGGCAAAGGGCGAAGATACTCCCAAGCGCCGCCGCCCGCGCTTGAGCGGTGGTATACCGCGTCGGGCGAACAAGGCTCCATGGGCCATATAGCCTGGGGGTCGGGGCGAAGCAGGGTGTGCTTGCCCCACCGCTCGAACTTGTCACCGCCGCCGCAGTCCATTAGCTCGTAATCCGTCCAGCCGTCCGCTATGTACATATTCCCTCCGAAATCCTATCGTAATAATACAAGCTCAATTTTAGCACAAACGAGAGTGCGCTGCTATGCGTTTAGCATTTTCTACAGGGGATGCTTAAAAAAGAGAAGCGATGCACAATAAAAAGCCGCCCGTACAGCTCAATGGGCGGCAATTATATTTTAGGTACTTCAGGTACTATGGATGTGATTGAAAGTGTTCCGCGTTACTTCATGCCGAGCAGCTCCCCCGCTGCGGCGACGTAGGCGTTAACCCTCGCGGAGGCATCCTCCTCGCAGGGTTCGCTCGCCCCCGCGTAAACCTTGAGCTTCGGCTCGGTACCCGAGGGTCGTACGCACAGCCAGTCGCCGTCGCCCAGCTCGTAATAGAGCACGTTGGAGGGCGGCAACCCCAAGGGCACAACGGTTGCGCCTTCTTTGCGAACGCCCTCGGAATAGTCGCGAAAGGCTAAAACCTCCCTGTCGAACACGGTTTTCGGCGGGTTCTCGCGCAGGGACTCCATTGTGGACGATATCTGAGCCATGCCCTCTGCGCCCTTGAGTGTGTACGACTTGACACTCTCGCGGTAGCAGCCGTATTTTTGGTAGAGTTCGTCCAAACCGTCCAGCAGCGACATGCTGCGCAACGAGTAATACGCCGCGGTTTCGGCAATCATCAGCGCGGCGAGTATTGCGTCCTTGTCGCGCACCTTAGTGCCCGCGAGGAATCCGTAGCTCTCTTCAAAACCGAACAGGAAGGTGCCCTCGCCGGTCTTTTCGGATTCGTCTATTTTTTCGCCTATGAAGCGAAAGCCCGTCAACACCTCGTCCATGCGCACGCCGAAGCTGCGGGCGATGGCGTTGGCGAAGTTGGTGGAAACTATGGATTTGACGACGTAGCCGTCGGCAGGGAGGCGATTTTGCTCCTTGAGCTTGCTCAGCCTGTAATGCAGCACCAGGCAGCCTATCTGATTGCCCGTCAGGGTGTGGAACTTACCCCCCCGCTTGACGGAGACGCCCAGCCTGTCCGCGTCAGGGTCGGTGGCGAGCATTAGTTCCGCGCCTACCTCCGTGGCGAGCTTTTCCGCTTCGCAGTAAGCCTCGGATACTTCGGGGTTGGGGGCGGAAAGCCCGGGGAAGTCGCCGTTGGGCTTGCTCTGGGATTCGACGATGTAGAGTTTCTTGACTCCCGCGGTGGTGAGTATGCGCTTTACCGGTTCGGTGCCCGCGCCGAATAAGGGCGTGTAGACAATCGAGAGTTCCTTCGCGGCATTGAGCACAGATTTATCCAGCGCAAGGCTCATGGTATAATCGAAGTACGCCTCGTCCACCTCATTTGGTACGGTGACGAGTAGCCCCTCACCCCTCGCCTTCGCTTCGCCGATAAGGCGTATCGCGGAAAAGTCGGGTACGGAATCTATCTCGCTCGTTATGAGGCTTGCGGTTTCGGGGTTTATCTGGGCGCCGTTCTCGCCGTACACCTTGAAGCCGTTGTATTCCTTGGGATTGTGGCTGGCTGTAATGACTATGCCCGCCGCGCAGCAAAGGCGCCCAATAGCGAAGGAGAGCTGGGGAACCGCCCGTATGCTCGGGAAAATATACGCTTTTATGCCGTTCGCCGCGAGTATCAGCGCGGAGCGAAGGGCAAATTCACTTGAACGGTTGCGAGAATCGAAGGCTATTACCACACCTTTGTCCTTCGCGCCAGCAAGACTCAACAGGTGGTTTGCAAGCCCCTGGGTCGCCCGACCGACGGTGTAGATGTTCATTCGGTTGCTGCCCGCGCCCATGACGCCCCTAAGGCCTGCAGTACCGAATTCAAGGTCGCGGTAGAAGCGGTCGTGCAGCTCTTTTTCGTCTTTTATGGCTAGAAGCTCGCTTCGGGTCGCTTCGTCAAGGGCTTTGTCGTTGAGCCAGGCTTCGTAACGCACGCGGTAATCCATGTCGCACCCCCAATATTTGTAATTAAAACCATTATATCATCAAAGGTATATTTGTCGAGAACCGCAAAAGTGCGAAATATATATTACGAACGTTTTTAATACTAATTCGGAGTATTGTTCGGCAAAATCGCCCGAAATAGTGCTTTGCCACTATTATTGCAAGGCTTTTCGTGGTATATTATCAAAAAGTGGAATACCGAAGAGAATATTCTAGGTTAAGCCGACGGAGGAGAACCATGAAGTCAGACATTCAAATCGCCCAGCAGACCGAAATGCTGCCCATAGAGCAGATTGCAGAAAAAGCGAGCATAAAAAAGGAGTCGCTCGAGCCTTACGGAAAGTACAAGGCGAAGCTGGACTTGTCCGCCCTAAAGACCAAAGGGCAAAATAAGGCGAAGCTCGTGCTGGTGACGGCGATAAGCCCCACACCCGCAGGAGAAGGCAAGACTACCACCACCGTTGGCTTGGCCGATGCGCTGCAAAAGCTGGGCAAGCGCTCGATAGTCGCGCTCAGGGAACCCTCCCTAGGGCCGGTCTTTGGCATAAAGGGGGGTGCGGCGGGGGGCGGCTACGCCCAAGTAGTGCCCATGGAGGACATAAACCTTCACTTTACGGGTGATTTTCACGCCATAGGCGCGGCAAACAACCTTCTCGCCGCCATGCTGGACAATCACATTCACCAGGGGAACGCCCTTGGCATAGACCCAAGGCGCATAACCTGGCGCCGCTGCGTGGACATGAACGACCGCCAACTGCGCTTCGTGGTGGATGGCCTTGGCGGCAAGGCGAACGGCGTTCCCCGGGAGGACGGGTACGACATTACCGTCGCTTCCGAAATAATGGCGGTGCTCTGCCTCGCCGAATCTATATCCGACCTCAAGACGCGTCTTGCCCGCATAGTGGTCGGGTACACCTACAAGGATGAGCCCGTCACAGCGGGCGATTTGAAGGCGCAGGGGGCGATGGCGGCGCTCTTGAAGGACGCGCTCAAGCCGAATCTCGTGCAGACCCTTGAGCACACGCCCGCGCTGGTGCACGGGGGTCCCTTTGCAAACATTGCCCACGGCTGCAATTCCGTGGTAGCGACCAAGACCGCCCTCGCTCTGGGGGAATACGCGGTCACCGAAGCGGGTTTTGGCGCGGATCTCGGCGCGGAGAAATTTTTCGACATCAAGTGCCGCATGGCGGGGCTCGTGCCCGACGCCGTCGTGCTGGTCGCCACAGTGCGCGCCCTGAAGCACCACGGCGGCGCTAAAAAGGGCGAGCTGGAAAAACCGGATGTTGGTGCGCTAATTAAAGGGCTGCCCAACCTGTTTAGGCACGCGGAAAACATAAAGCAGGTCTACGGGCTGCCCTGCTGCGTCGCCATCAACAAGTTCCCGATGGACACCGCCGAAGAGCTCTCTATTGTTAAGCAAGAGTGTGAGAGGCGAGGCTTGGCCGTTGCCCTCTCCGAAGTGTGGGAGAAGGGCGGCGAAGGCGGAATAGAGCTGGCGAAGCGCGTAATCGGACTGTGCGAGGGCATTGGCGGGAACTTTTCCTTCGCTTATGGCTTGGAGCTGAACTTATTCGAAAAGATAGAAGCTGTAGTCAAAAGGGTTTATGGGGGTGCGGCGGTTAACTACACCGCCGCCGCCAGGACACAGCTCGGTAGGCTGGAAGCTCTGGGGTTTTCCAACCTGCCCGTCTGCGTGGCTAAAACCCAGTACAGCTTTTCAGACGACCCGACGCTTTTAGGCGCCCCCGAGGGTTTCACGGTTACTGTGCGCGGCGCGAAGGTCAGCGCGGGGGCGGGCTTCGTCGTCGCGCTCACGGGCGACATTATGACCATGCCCGGCCTACCTAAATCCCCCGCCGCCGAGCGCATAGACGTGGACGAAAACGGAGTAATCTCGGGCTTGTTCTAGCCGGAGCGCGGCGTCATGCCGCTGGCATATCTGCACAAATATGAAACAAGGCGGACTTTTATATGAAACAGACTGATATGACCTGTGCACAGTTCTCCGCCGCTCTCGCCTCCCCATCCCCTTCTCCGGGCGGCGGCGGCGCGGCGGCACTTTGCGGGAGCTTCGCGGCGGGCTTGGGGCGCATGGTTGCCGCCCTTTCGCAAAACAAAAAGGCGTGCGCCGAGCACAAAGAAGAAATCGAAGGCATCTCGAAGCGGCTAGAGGAGCTTCGGGTTGAGCTCATTGAACTTGTGAGCGCGGACGAGGAGGGCTTTGCGCCCGTCACCGCCGCCTGGGCGATGGACAAAGCCGATCCATTAAGGGAGCAGGCAGTGGAGTATGCGCTGTACGGCGCTTGCGCCGCGCCCATAAATATGATGGAAGCCCTTTGCGAAGTGCTGGATTTGCTCGCAAGACTGACGCCCGTCTGCTCGCCTTTGCTGATAAGCGATGCGGGTTCGGGCGCGACCCTCTGCGCCGGTGCGCTGCGCGCCGCCGCGCTGAACATCTACGTCAACGCGGGGCTGATGAAGCAAAGAGAACGCGCGCAGGAGTTGCTAGAGAAAACCGACGCACTACTGGAATCCGCGACCCTCGGGGACGACACCTTCCGCTTTGTGCGGCAAAAGCTCAGCAGCACCGAGTAACCGCCGGATGCTTTGCGATATAACCGCTTAGATTCCCGCTAAAATACAGACAGTCGAACAGGAGTAAACATGGCAGAACTGCTATTGGGGGCCACCAGCTATATCA
>CALNBC010000420.1 GCA_937874755.1 uncultured Clostridia bacterium | reverse complement strand
TATCACAATTCTGGGAGGACAGGTGTATGGAAGGAAGGGACATTTACCGGACAATCGCCGAACGCACCGCTGGCGACGTGTACATCGGGGTAGTAGGTCCGGTGCGCACGGGCAAGTCCACGTTCATCAAAAGGTTCATGGACCTTCTGGTGCTGCCTCAGCTGAACGATGAAAACGAGCGGCGAAGGGTTACGGACGAATTGCCCCAAAGTGGTGCGGGGCGCACGATTATGACGACGCAGCCCCGTTTTGTTCCCAACGAGGCCGCGACGCTTCATATTCAGGACGTCGCAAACGTGCGGGTGCGCATGGTGGACTGCGTGGGCTATATGGTTCCGGGCGCCATCGGCACATCCGAAGGGGAAAGCGCCAGGATGGTTCGAACACCCTGGAGCGCTGAGGACATGGAATTCGCCAAGGCGGCGGAGCTGGGCACCCACAAGGTGATTTCCGAGCATTCGACCATAGGCGTCGTTATGACTACGGACGGCAGTATCACCGATATACCAAGGGGCGCTTATATAGACGCCGAGGAGCGCGTAATCAGGGAGCTGAACGAGTACGGCAAGCCCTTTGTGGTGGTGCTCAACTCGCGCACGCCCAAGAGCGAGGACGCAACAAGGCTGCGCGATTCGCTTTCCGAAAAGTACGACGTGCCCGTCCTGGCGCTGGACGTACTCAATATGAGCGAAGGCGACATAATGGAGCTGCTCGAGACGGTGCTCTTTGAGTTCCCCTTAAAGCAGGTGCACTTCTCTATGCCAAGCTGGATTAACGCCCTGCCCGACGACCACTGGCTGGAGCAGGAGATACTCCTTGCGATAAAGTCGCGCATGGGCAGCTTTACACGCGTCAGGGACTACGCGTCGCTGCTGGACGCGTTTGACGAGTGCGAGCATTTTCAGCCGCCGCAGGTGACCTCCATCGAGCTGGGAACGGGCGAGATAGAGTATTCTCTAACGCCCACAGACGGGCTGTTCTACAACATACTGGGCGAGTCCTGCGGGTGCAAAATCGAGAGCGACTACCACCTCATGACCATGCTCAAGGACCTTGTGACCGCCCGCAAGGAATACGAAAGGGCGGCAGAGGCGATGAAGGCTGTGCGCGCAACGGGCTACGCGGTAATACCGCCCGACACCAGCGAGCTGCTGCTCGACGAGCCCGAGCTGATTCAGCGCGGCAACCAGTACGGCGTGAAGATGCGCGCCAGCGGTCCTTCGCTGCACCTCATCCGCGCCGATGTGGACTGCGAAGTCGCGCCGCTCATAGGCAGCGAGGAGCAAAGCGCAGACCTTGTTAAAAGCCTCGTCGATGAGTACGACACCGACCCGCAGAAGATTTGGGAGACCAACATATTCGGCAAGTCGCTGCACGCTTTGGTGAGCGAAGGCTTGAGCAACAAGCTCACGCGTATGCCCGAGGACGCCAAGGAGAAGCTCCAGGAGACGCTGACCCGTATGCTCAACGAGACGGGCGGCGGGGTTATCTGCATTATTTTGTAGGCTTGGGGCGCAAGCGCGTTTGCCCCAGGCTTGACACAGCAAAGCTGCCCGTGGGGGGTTCCCTTCGGGCGTTTTGCTTTTTTGGAAGGGTTATCTGCATTATTTTGTAGGCTGCGGGCGCAAGCGCGTTTGCCCCAGGCTTGACACAAAAAAGCTGCCCTGGGGGGGATCCTTCGGGCGCTTTGCTTTTTTGGAAGGCGGCTTGCTGCGCGCGCCGCACTTGTACTTCATGAGCATATCCGCACTAAGCGGCATGTTGGTATATTTTTTTGCACTGCCCATCAAAACGTGCGGCTTACGCAAAGTTTCAATCTTGACTTTGCGCAGATACTCTCGTATAATATCAACGTTGACCAAATGGAACGCTTGCAGTTTTGAGCTTGCACAAGCGGCTCGCCGCACACTTTTCAAAAGCGCAAGAACCGCAGCTTGACCAACCAATGCGCTCAAAGGTTTGGCAAAGGTTTGGCAAAGGTCAGCGCGCACATATTTATTATTGGAGAAGTCGCCTAGCTTGGTCGAGGGCGCACGATTGGAAATC
>CALNBC010000419.1 GCA_937874755.1 uncultured Clostridia bacterium | reverse complement strand
AATCCGTCGTATTCCCGATAGTATTTCAGCACCATCTTTTTATCTAACCCGCCGCCGTATCCCGTAAGAGAACCGTTGCTGCCCACCACCCTGTGGCAGGGCACAACAATGGCTACAGGGTTTGAGTGGCAGGCACCGCCGACCGCCCTCGCGGCTTTGGGCGAGCCTACCTCCTTGGCTATTTCGCCGTAGCTTTTAGTCTCACCGTAAGGTATGGCGAGCATGGCATCGTAAACCTTCTTTTGAAAGGGTGTGCCAAAAAGCGATAGGGGCAGCGCAAAATCTTTCCTGTAACCCTTAAGGTAGCTTATAAGCTGGATATACGCTTCAGAAATGAGCGGCGTCTCCGCAACGGCGGTGCCTTGTGAGGGCAGGGCGGTCTGCTCGTCGACAAAATCAAGGCGCACGATGCTCTTGCCGTTGGATTCGATCTGCACTCGACCTATCGGGGTATCGTATTCGTAACAGCAGTTTTCAGTAATACTCTTTTTCATAAATAGCACCACAAAGAAGGGAGGGGATGGTAAGCGGCGAAAAGCCAAAAACAAAATACGCCACATTGACAACTATTACATGATATCATGGCTGTGCGGGAGTGTCTATTAGGTGTTTTGTTGGGATAAACGCAAGCCGCCATATTGAATTAGGTATATGAATCATAAAGCTATATCGGGCGCAGATATGTTTATAGTCGCCGTCTTCGTCGCTTGAAAGGTGTTTTGTTGACGATAGACAATTCAGAGGATAAAATACATAATAAGAAGTATCAGCAATTTACGATTGGTCAGCGAGCCGGGAAAGGAAAGTCCATTGAGCGAGAAGACGCGCAAAAAATATGTCAAATCCAGCCTGCCTATATACATCATGGCAGGAGCTTTCGTCCTTATGGGCATAATACTGCCTATATACAAGTCGTGGGCGCTACTGCTTGCGCTCGCCGTCGCTGTCGGCGCATACTTGCTGTCGAACAAGCTGATACCCAAAAAAGAAATCATAGTTCCCATAGAGCCCGAAGAAATCAAAACAGGCGACAGGGCGGCGGACGACGTCATCTCCCAGGGTCAGGCGGCCTTAATAAAGCTCGACCAGCTGAACGACGATATAAAAGACCCCCTTTTGACCGCCCAAATAAACAGGATGGAAATTGCCTGCGAGTCGATTTTCAAGGCGATAGAAGACAAGCCCTCTCGCAGCGGTCAGGTGCGGCGGTTTATGAATTACTACCTGCCCACCTCTCTAAAACTGCTTGAAAGCTACAAAACTTTGACCGAGGTTTCAACCGGTCAGAAGAACGTGGAAACCACTCGCGTGCGCATACGCGAAAGCATGGGAATGATAGCTGACGCTTTCGAGAAGCAACTGGACAATCTATACGCAGACGACGCGCTGGACATCACCGCGGACATTGAGGTAATGGAATCCATGCTCAAGAGCGAAGGCCTTAAATAAGTAAAACATATGCGCGACAATAATTACTAAAATTACGGAGGGTTGAAAAATGAAAGACGACATGCCCGAACTGACTCTTCACCCGACCCCAAAAGCTCCGGACGTTCCTGAGCTCACCCTAGAGCCTCAGGCGGCGGATGTGGCGGTGCCTGCCCAAAAACAGGTAGAGACGGGAATGGACGCCCTTTCCCCCGAGGAGAGGAAGGTGGCGGAGGAATTCGCCAAGCAGATAGACGTGCACGACTCAAACATGGTGCTGCAATACGGTTCCGCGGCGCAGAAAAAGGTCTCCAGCTTTTCCGAAAGCGCATTAGAGAAAGTGAGCAACAAAGATCTGGGCGAAGTGGGAGAAGTTATGACCGACCTGATGGTGCAGCTTAAGGGCTTCTCCGCAGACGCGGAGGACAAGGGTTTTCTTGGACTGTTCAAAAAGGGCGGCAGGAAGATAACCGCACTCAAGTCGCGCTACGACAAAGTATCCGTCAATGTGGACAGTATTGCCAATATGCTAGAGGACCACCAGGTCACCCTGCTGAAGGACATCAACGTGCTAGACAAGATGTACGATTCGAACCTCGCATATTTCAAGGAGCTCACAATGTACATCGTGGCGGGCAAGACGCGGCTCGAGGAAGTGCGTGCAGGCGAGCTTGCCGAGGCGAAGGAAAAGGCGCAAAAATCCGGTCTTCCGGAGGATGCCCAGGCCGCGAACGACCTCGCGAATATGTGCATTAGATTCGAAAAGAAGCTCTACGACCTCGAGCTCACCCGCAACATATCCATCCAGATGGCGCCCCAGATTCGCATGATCCAGAACAACGACAGCCTGATGGCCGAAAAGATTCAGTCCACCATAGTCAACACCATTCCGCTGTGGAAGAGCCAAATGGTCATCGCCCTAGGGCTCGCCCATTCCCAGTCTGCGATGGAAGCGCAACGCGCCGTCTCCGACACTACCAACGAACTCCTGAAAAAGAATGCCGATGCTTTGAAGCTAGGCACCATAGAGACGGCGAAGGAGTCCGAGCGCGGCATAGTGGACATCGAGACCCTGCAGTATACGAACCAGTCCCTCATAAGCACGCTGGACGAAGTGCTTAGAATCCAGCAGGAGGGCAAGGAAAAGCGCGCTGCTGCCGAAGCCGAGCTTGCAAAAATAGAAGGCGAGCTTAAGAACAAGCTGCTTGAAGTGCGCGGCTGATATGACTGATTAGGAATAAAGTGAATTATGGCAAGTGCAAGGGGAGATAAGGGAAGTAATATGGCAGAAAAGCTTAAGAGTCGCGGCGTTGCGGCGGCAATAGCTGTCGTCGTGATGGTCGTTACCGTTTTTGCCTCGGGCGGGGCAAAACTTTCCGCCCTGAAAAGCCAAGCGGACGATGTTTTTTACAGCGGGGTCTCGGGCGATGGGCTTTCGATATACGGCGACCTCAACATGAGGCTGGAAAACGCCTATAACATTTGCACGATTGCAAAGAGGAGCGGAGGGGACGGAAGCGTCGAACTAGTCTCAGTGCAGTCTGCCTACGATGCTCTCGCCGCTGCGCTAAACGACAAAGCTCCGAGGGCAAGCCTGCCTGCGCTGAACAGGGAACTGACCAGCTCTGTGGAAACGCTTTATCGCGCCATGGACGACTACGCCCTCTCTGAGACTGACGAGACCCTCATCGCCCGTCAATACAGGTCGTTCCTTTCCGCGAACGACACTATCTCCCACGATGGCTACAATGCCAAGGCTGCGGATTTCAACGAAACGCTTTCGGGCTTCCCTGCGAACATAATAGCTGCGTTGACCAGAGTTAAACCCCTCGAATTCTTCCGCTGACGCGATACCCCGCCAAGCTAAGCCCAAAGGAGGCATAATTGAAAAACCTGTCCAGACTGTTCGCGCTGTTAATCTGCTCGGTGCTTTTGCTGTTGCCTTTTGCTTCGCAAGCGTTGGAAGTCGTCAAGCCGACAGAATTCTTCTACGTGGCGGATTACGGCAACGTAATAGACTCGGATACAGAAGCCGATATAGTTAACAGAGGTCAAAAACTGTTCGAAGAAACAGGTGCCCAGATAGTGATTGTAACCGTGGACTTCATAGGATCTGCGGATATAGAGGACTATGCCTACACCCTCTTTAACGAGTGGAAGATTGGCTCGGCGGAGAAAAACAACGGAATACTGCTGCTTCTCGTCATCGGGAACGACGATTACTGGGTGATGCAGGGAAGCGGCATAGTCCAATACCAGTCGGACGGCGATTTGACTTCCCTCGTGATAGACAATCTCGAGGAGGATTTCGCAAAGAAGGACTACGATTCCGGGGTCAAAAAGACATTTGACGCGCTGCTTTCCCAAGTCTATTCGATTTATCCCGCGGAATCGTCGGGCAATTCGGGTTCGGGCAACTATGTGCCGCCCAAGCAGCAGCCCGATTACGACTACAATTACGAATACGAATACAATCGCGGCACATC
>CALNBC010000418.1 GCA_937874755.1 uncultured Clostridia bacterium | reverse complement strand
CGCCTGCCCCTGGTGGGCGCTCAAGGAAGCTCTTGATCGGATGGACGAAACCGCCAATAGGCTCGGCATAAATCGGCATAAAGAGGTAGTTTTTCCGAACGATTTGACATTATAGCGACGCGACGGAGGTAAACGTGGAGAACTGTTTTGACAAGAAACTCATAGTATTTGACCTGGACGGTTGCCTGGTTGATACGGGCAGAGAGATAGCCCTCATGGTGAACACCGTTCGCCAAAGGCTGGGGCTTGAACCCCTGGATATGGAATTTGTCGTCTCAAAAGTGGGCAAGGGGCTGCGCATACTATTCGAGGAGTGCATGACGGATGCGCCCGAGCTAGTCGACAGGGCGATTTCGCTCTCTCCGGACGTTTACGTCGAGATTTCGGGCACGCTGGCGAATCCCTTCCCTGGAACAATGGAGACGCTGCAGGCGCTCAAGGGCAAGCGCAAGATCGCCGTCGCTACAAATAAAATAAGAAGGGCGACGGAAAAACTCTTCGACGTGCTTGGCATTACGCCGTACCTCGACGCACTTTCCTGCGCGGACGACTGCACCCACCCCAAGCCGCACCCCGAGCTGCTGCAAAACGTGCTAAACGCGCTGAATGTGGACGCAAAGGACGCGGTTATGGTGGGCGATACCCCGACAGACGTAAAGACAGCGCGCAATGCAGGTATGGACGCCATAGGTGTATTGTACGGTATGGGCAAGCCCGAAGCCGTTCGCGCCGAGAAGCCCTACCTCGTTGCAAATAGCATGCAGGAGGTACTCTCGTATTTGCTGCCGCCCGAAGAAATCCAGCAGAGCTAAAATACGGGATAATTCGGAATTTTCAGCGATTTGCCGCGCTAAAGGGAATTTTTGGCGCGAATATTTACGAATTAAAACTTGCGAAACGAATAACGAACTCCGCGTTCCGCGATTGCAGCAAAACAGCCAGAATTAGCAGTTTGGGCGGGTTGCCCTTTTTTTCGCACCGCATAGCAAACGAAAGCACGAAGCTCAACATCCTGCATATTATTGTTTAGCTATAAAAATATCACTTGTGTTGTGTGCGGCTAGGCATTATAATAATCAATATTTACACAGCGGATACAATATGTTATCCGCTTTGTACATAAAAATGTTCGGTACGGTGGGAACACCGTTTAAAGCGAAGGTTTCCCTTCGCTCACCCAAGAATTTTCAGGAGGAAGAATCATGAAGAAACGCACATTGGCCCTGTTGATGGTCTGCGTCATGCTCGCCGCCGCATTTGTCGGCTGCACAGCGGCAGACGATGGCACCGACACGCCTACCCAAACCAACGCAGGCAGCGATTCCGAAATGATCAACATCGGCGGTCTTGCACCCCTGACCGGCGAAGTTGCGCTCTACGGAATCAACGTCAACAACGGCGTCAAGATTGCAGTCGACGAAATCAACGCCGCGGGCGGAGTGCTCGGCAAGCAAATCAACTACATCGCCTACGACGAAAAGGGCGACGCTACCGAAGCCGTCAACGCCTACAACAAACTCGTCAGCAGCGACAAGATCGTAGCCCTCATCGGCGACGTTACGTCCACCCCCACACTGGCGGTTGCACAGCAGGCAGTGCTCGACAATATGCCCATGATCACCGCATCCGGCACCGCGGCAGATATTACCGCCGTCGGTCCCAACGTATTCCGCGCCTGCTTCATCGACCCCTACCAGGGCGAGCTGATGGCCTCCTTCGCTGCAAACCGTCTCGGCGCAAAGAAGGCAGCGATACTCTATGACACGTCTTTGGACTATGCCGTCGGCCTTACCGATGCGTTTGTCGCCGAAGCCGGTAATCTCGGACTCGAGGTCGTCGCCAACGAAGGCTATGCAGGCGGAGACATCGATTTCAAAACCCAGCTCACCAAGATTGCCGCATCGGGTGCAGAAGTGCTCTTCCTGCCCCAGTACTACGAAGTCGTTGCCCTCATCGCCCCCCAGGCTCGCGAAGTCGGCTTCACCGGCACGCTGCTCGGCGCTGACGGTTGGGATTCCGTCGTCGAAGCCATGGACGCGGGCAACCTGCCCTCCATCGAAGGCTCCTACTTCTGCGCTCAGGCTTCGCTGACCTCCACAGATCCCGTGCTGGTGGCGTTCGTCGAGAAGTACAACACCCTTTACGGCGAAGCTCCCAACATGTTTGCTGCGCTAGGGTATGACGCCGCCATGATAATGTTCGACTCCATCGAGAGGGCGGGCTCCACCGACAGCGACGCCATCATCGCCGCTATCGCCGCAACGGACTACGCGGGCATCACCGGTCACATAACCTACGACGAGTTCCGCAACCCCATCAAGGCAGCCGCCATTATGACCATCGTCAACGGCGACTATGAATTCTCCGAATATTACAGCAGGTAACCTTTCGGAAGCAGCGTTAACGTAAACGCAAGAGCCGCCAAAACGGCGACTCTCGCCGATATTTTTACCATGCCGACCAAAAACGGCTCAATCTATTTGCACCTTTCAAGAGCCGCCCAATAAGCGGCTCTTGACCATAACATAGGCAATCGTTTATCATATTAAAGCAGCAGTACGGAGATACAGAGTACAGTACAAAAGGCATTATAGACCGCTTTTATTGCGGATTTTTCGGTAGGACGGTATTCCCAAATGAGTTTATTTTCCCAGATAATCAACGGGCTGAGCGTGGGCAGCATATACGCTCTTGTCGCGTTGGGTTACAGCATGGTGTATGGCATAGTCAAGCTTATTAACTTCGCCCACGGCGAACTTATCATGCTGGGCGCGTACGTCGTGTACGTCACCCTGATGCTTGCAGGGATGCCGCTGTGGATATGCGTAATCCTGGCTGTGGTGCTGACGGCGATTGCGGGCATGCTCACCGAGCGGCTGGCGTACAGAAGGCTGCTCGACGCGGGCGCGCCGCGCATATCGCTGCTTATTACCGCGCTGGGCGTCAGCATGTTGCTTCAGAACCTCGCGCAAATCATATTCGGCTCCTCAGCCAAGGCGATGCCCAGCATAATCCCCAGCGACCCGGTTAATTTCCTTGGTACCCCCATCAGCATGGTGACGGTGATTACCATACTGACCACAATCGTAATGATGGTCGCGCTCACCGCCCTCATAAACAAGACCAAAATCGGCAAGGCGATACGCGCCGTCTCTGAGGATGCGGACGCCGCCAAGCTCATGGGCATCCACACTGGGCGTACGGTCGCCTTCACCTTTGCGGTGGGCTCTGCGCTCGCCGCCATCGCTGCGGTGCTCTACATCGCTACTTACAGGCAGATTTCTCCCTTCATGGGTTCCATGCTCGGGCTAAAGGCGTTCGTTGCGGCGGTACTAGGTGGGATAGGCTCGATTCCCGGCGCGATGGCGGGTGGCTTCATTATGGGCGTTGTGGAAAGCCTCACCAAGGGGTACATTTCCTCCACCATGGCGGACGCTGTCGTGTTCGGAATACTCATTATCGTGCTCTTGTTCAAGCCTACTGGCATCATGGGCAAGAACCTGAGCGAAAAGGTATAGGAGGGGAGACATGAACGCTAAAATGAAGAAAAAGCTCGTCTCCTATGCGGTCAACCTTGCGCTAATAATCGCGCTATACCTTGTCCTGTCGACTTTGATAGACTCGGGCGCAATAGACCGCTATTACGCAGGCATAATCAAGCTAATATTCATCAACATAATTCTCGCGGTCTCGCTGAACTTAGTTACGGGCATACTCGGTCAACTTGTGCTCGGGCATGCGGGCTTTATGTCCGTCGGGGCGTACACCGCGGCGCTGTTCACACTGCATTCGGGAATGCCCACCCAAGGACCCGCCTCGGTGCTGACGCTACTCGTTGCAATCGCCCTGGGCGGATTGGTGGCGGCAGTTATAGGCTTTGTAATAGGTGTTCCCGCATTGAGGCTCAAGGGGGACTACCTCGCCATAATCACCCTCGGGTTTGGCGAAATCATCCGCGTCATACTGCTCAACCTGCCCTTTGCGGGCGGCGCTTTGGGGCTTCGCGGCATACCTGGGCTTACCAGCTTCAACGCCGTGTTCTTTATCAGCGTGCTGACGGTGTACTTCATCTACGCCTACCTAACCTCCCGCCACGGCCGCGCAGTGCTCTCCATCAGGGAGGACGAAATCGCCGCCGAAGCCGCGGGCATCAACACCACGCGCTACAAAATTATCGCCTTCGTAATGGCGGCGTTCTTCGCGGGGGTCGCGGGCGGGTTATACGCGCACCACATAGGCGTCATCGCTCCCGGCAAGTTCGACTTCAACTATTCCGTCGAAATGCTGGTCATGGTCGTGCTGGGCGGAATGGGGAGCATAACTGGCTCCGTCGTCGCCGCCATCGTGCTGACCATACTGCCCGAAGCACTGCGCGCCTTTGCGGATTATCGAATGCTGCTCTATTCGGTGCTGCTGATACTCATGATGCTCTTTAGACCGGGCGGCCTTTTAGGCAGGTCGGAGCTATCCATAGCCGGGCTCGGGCGCTGGCTCAAGCGCACCTTTACCGGCAAGAACGGCGCAAAACCCGCAGGGAAGGAGGGGGTGTAAGCAATGGCGCTGCTTGAAGTTAAAAACCTAGGAATCGCCTTCGGCGGCCTTCGCGCCCTGAAGGACGTGCACATAACCCTCGATACGGGTGAGATAGTCGGGCTAATCGGCCCCAACGGCGCGGGCAAGACCACCGTATTCAACCTGTTGACGGACGTTTACGTTCCCACCGAGGGCTCCATACTCCTCGAGGGCGTGAGCATCGTTGGCAAAAAGACCTACGAAATAACCCAGAACGGGCTGGCGCGCACATTCCAGAATATTCGGCTGTTCAAGTACCTCTCGGTCATCGACAATGTCAAGATAGCCATGAACGGTCATATGACGTACAATATGTTCCAGGCGGCATTCAGAACGCCCAAATATTGGCGGGAAGAACAGGCGATGGACGAACAGGCGATGGAGCTTTTATCGGTATTCGGTCTCGAGCATCTCGCCGAAACCCGGGCGGGCAACCTTCCCTACGGGCAACAGCGAAAGCTCGAGATTGCAAGGGCGCTTGCCACAAACCCCAA
>CALNBC010000417.1 GCA_937874755.1 uncultured Clostridia bacterium | reverse complement strand
GAAGGCTTTGCCGCTTCGGGGGAGCTCTGCGAGGGCGAAAAGGCGGAAAGAGATTTTGTGCTCAGTGTCAAAAAGGACGTAAAGAGCCCGCTTCGTTCGTATACTATAGACATGGTGGACGAGCATGGGAATGGGCTTGTTTCTCTTGTCGCCGCCTTTGTGGAAAGAGGTGGCATCCGATGAGCAAAAGTTCCTTCTTCTCCCCAAACTCAGGCAAAAACAAGCGCAACCCTTCCTTTCCCACGGTAACTGGTGCGCCTTCTGTGTTGGTCGTGCTGATTTGCCTATGCTTAACTGCGCTGGTCGTGCTTTCACTCATCGCTGCCGGGAACGAATACACCTTAGCTGAGCGCACCGTATCGGAAACAGAGGTGTATTACAGCGCCGATTATGAAGCTTCCGCCATACTCGCCCGAATCCTGCACGATTATAAAACGAATGGCAACGCCTCTGCCCCAAAAGGGGTCAAACTGACCATGCCAGAAGAACCAGGTGAAATGGCATTTTTGATTGAGTTCTGCGTTCCTGTTGGCGAAAATTCCGCCCTCAATTGCTCCGCGAGAGTGTTTATTGACGGAAGTTATGATATACTTTCTTGGAAAAAGGTTCTTTCTGCCGAACAGGCATTCTTTGATGATTCGTTGAACATTTGGGACGGCGAATAAAAACGGGAAAGGGGCGTCCATGACTGCTGCCGAAAGCAAACGAATGCTGGTCGAGCTGCTGAAAAAAGCGGTGGAGCTGGGCGTTTCGGATATTTTCCTCATCGCGGGTTTTCCCGTTGCCTTCAAGCTATCTGGCGAGATAATTCCCCAAAGCGAAAAGCGGCTTGCCCCCGATGAGACAGAAGCCCTTGTATTCGGGCTTTACGAGCTTTCGGGCGCGCGCTCCATAGAGAACTACAAGGCGAGCGGCGACGACGATTTCTCCTTTTCGCTGCCGGGAGTTGGGCGGTTCAGGGTTTCGGCGTACAGGCAACGCGGTTCCTGCGCCACAGTCATACGCGCTGTCGCCTTCGACCTTCCCGACCTTGCTACCCTCAACATACCTGAAACAGTCATGGGTTTCACCGCCATGCAAAAGGGACTGGTGCTGGTTACAGGCCCCGCGGGGAGCGGAAAATCGACGACGCTCTCCTGCATGATTGACAGGATGAACCACAGTTACCCTTACCACATAATCACCATAGAAGACCCCATCGAGTTTTTATATAGGAACGATCGCTGCATTATCAGCCAGCGCGAGGTTTCCCACGACACCGAGAGCTTCGACAAAGCGCTCAGATACGCGCTTCGCCAATCGCCAAACGTGATACTCGTGGGCGAAATGCGCGACCTTGAGACCATTTCCATAGCGATGACCGCCGCGGAGACAGGTCAGCTGATATTCTCGACGCTGCATACCATAGGCGCGGCAAAATCCATAGACAGGATTGTAGACGTGTTTCCTTCCGCCCGCCAGCAGCAGATAAGGGTGCAGCTTGCCATGGCGCTGAATGCGGTAGTCAGCCAGCAGCTTGTGCCGTCCGTGGACGGAGGGCTGATACCGGCCTTCGAAATTATGGTCGCAACGCCCGCCATACGTTCTATGATAAGAGAAAACAAGGTTCACCAGATAAACAACGCCATATCCACAGGCGCGGCGTGCGGCATGGTGACGATGGACAGCAGCCTTGTCGCACTTTATAAGTCCGGGCGAATAACCGCCGAAACTGCTGAGGAGCATGCCACAGATTCGGCTTGGATACGCGACAAGCTGAAAAAGGCAGCTCAAACGGACTGATTCTGATTGTTCCGGACGCATATGGCATTGCTTTGGCATTTTGCCGCATTGCCGCTGTCGTCCGAATTATTTGTATTGGAGCACAACATGAAAACCCTGTTTATACTTAATCCAGTCGCCGGAAAAGGAAGGTCGAAAAAATCTCTGGAGAAGGCGCGCTCGGTTTTTGATAAAAACGCCGTGGATTACGAGGTGTGCGAAAGCCTCGGCGTAGGTCACGCAGTCGAGCTTGCGAGAAAGGCGGCTGAAGATGGCTTCGACCTTGTGGTCGCCATAGGCGGAGACGGCACAATTTGCGAGGTCGCCCAAGGGCTGATACACACGAAAACCGTAATGGGCATAATCCCGGGTGGAACGGGCAACGATTACCGCCGCTGCCTGAACATACCCAAGAACCCCGCGAAGGCGGCGCTGGCGCTACTTCTCGGCAAATCGCGCACAGTTGACTGCATGAAGGTGGACGAGTTCATCGGGCTGAATATCTCGACCGTCGGGTTTGACAGCGAGGTCGTGCGAAACGCCGGACGCTATGCAAGATTCGGAGGGTTCAGTTACCTTTTGTCCGTATTGTACACGGTGCCGCGCTACACTTCGCCGCACATCACTGTGACGATAGACGGGGGAGAGCCATTCATAGGAACGCGCTTCCTAGTCGCTGCGGGCAACGGAACGCATTACGGCGGTGGCATACGAATACTACCCGATTCCGACCCCGCTGACGGACTACTCGACATTTGCATTATCGATTCCATTAGAGCGCCCCAGGATTATTTCAACCTATTGCCCAAGGCGCTTATGGGGACTTATAAAAAGCTTAACCGAAAGGAAATTCACACCCTTACCGGTCGCTCGATGCTCATTGAAAGCGATTCGCCGCTCACCTTAAATCTGGATGGAACGCTTTTCGACGAAAGGCACAAAGTCGCCATGGAGGTCGTGCCAGCCGCGCTTCAAGTTGCCGTGCCGTAAAGCGGCGCTCATATACCCCCCAGCGCCCCAAATTATGGGGCGCGCTTGCTTTTCAGTACCCGCAAAAGATGGTATACTATCCCTTAGTAATTATTTTGGCATTATTCGAGGTGTCCTGATGGATTTTAGAAACGAAATCGCCGAAGCGCTCTCCGCTTCGACCAATATTCCAACGCAGGAGCTAAGCTCTATGCTGGAAACTCCGCCCAACCCCGAGATGGGGGATTACGCATTGCCCTGCTTCAAGCTGGCAAAATCGCTCAAAAAGGCGCCACCCGCTATCGCAGTTCAGCTTAAAAGCGAATCGACCTTCCCTGAATTCGTCTCCAGGGTCGAGGTCGCAGGCGGTTACCTCAATTTCTTCATAGACCGATCGGTATTCGTGCGTGAAGCACTTGCTCCGGTGCTCGAGCAGGGCGAGGCTTTCGGCTCATCTAATGAGGGTCAGGGGCGCGCCGTATGCATAGACTATTCTTCAATCAACATCGCAAAGCCGTTCCATATAGGGCACTTGAGCTCTACGGTTATCGGTCACGCGCTCTACAATATATTCAACTTTCTCGGCTACAAGTCAATCGGCATCAACCACCTCGGCGATTGGGGTACCCAGTTCGGCAAGCTGATTGTCGCCTTTCGCCGCTGGGGCAGCAAGGAAGGCATCGAGCAGGGCGGCGTGCGCGCCATGCTGGAGATTTACGCAAAGTTCCACGAGGAAGCCGAGAAGGACGATACTCTGAACGACGAAGCCCGCGCCGCCTTCAAGGCGATTGAGGACGGCGACATAGAAGCGCTCGCGCTATTTGACTGGTTCAGGGCGCTTACCCTCAAGGAAGTGCAAAGGGTTTACGACCTGCTTGGCATCAAGTTTGACTCCTATGCGGGCGAGAGCTTCTATAACGACAAGATGCAGCCCGTAGTGGACGAGCTAAGGGAAAAGAACCTCCTCGAGCTAGACGACGGTGCCTCGGTCGTGCGATTCCCCGAGGAGGACAATATGCCCCCTTGCCTCATACTCCGCAGCGACGGGGCGACGCTCTACGCCACTAGGGACATTGCTGCAGCATTCTACAGAAAACAGACCTACGATTTTGACAAGTGCCTCTACGTTGTGGCTTACCAACAGAACCTTCACTTCAAACAGGTTTTTAGAGTCATCGAGCTGATGGGCTACCCTTGGGCGAAGGATCTCGTCCACGTGGCTTTCGGCATGGTCTCAACGACGGATGGCACGCTTTCCACAAGAAAGGGCAATGTCGTATTCCTGGAGGATGTGCTCAAAGAGTCCATCGAGAAGACCAGGGCAATAATGGAAGAGAAGTCTCCCGACCTCGAGGGGATGGACGAAATCGCCAGAGAGGTGGGCGTCGGAGCACTGGTGTTCTCCACCCTGTCTGCATCGCGAATCAAGGACATAGTCTTCGATTGGGATCGTGCGCTGAACTTCGAGGGCGAAACGGGGCCGTACTGCCAATACACCCACGCCCGCTGCTGCTCGCTGCTCGCAAGAGCGGAATACGACAAAGAAGCACAGGTTGAATATTCGCTGATAACCGACCCCGAATCCGTCGAAGTTGCGCGGCTGCTCTACGAATTTCCCGCTACAGTCCAATCCGCCTGCAAGAAATACGAGCCTTTTATAATCACGCGCTATGTGGTCGACCTCGCCCAGGCGTACAATCGGTTCTACCTCGCTCACAGGATACTCGGCGAACCCAGGGAGGTGCAGAACGCTCGCCTCGCCCTCACCGCCTGTGCAAAGCAGGTCATCGCGACGGGGCTTAACCTTATAGGCATCGCCGCGCCGACTAGAATGTAGTAAACGTAAAAAATTCGTTCAATATTGGATAAAACGGAGGCTTACAATGCTGGACATCAAGCGCATTCGCGCCAATCCCGACGAACTGAAGGCTGCCCTTGCCCTTCGCAACAAGACCGACATAGACGTGGATGCCCTCATCGCGCTGGACGAGTCACGCCGCACGCTGATGGGCGAGGTTGAAGCCAAAAAGGCAAAGCGCAACGCCGATTCCGCCCAGGTACCTAAGCTCAAAAAGGCGGGGGAGGACGTTTCCGCCCTGCTCGCAGATATGAAGCAGCTTTCAGACGAAATCACCGAGCTGGATGCGCAGGTTGCCGAAAGGGAATCCGAGCTTGAGGACTTCCTCATGGCGATACCCAATATCCCCTATAAGGAAGTCACCCCCGGCACGGACGATTCCGCCAACGAGGAACTGCGCCGCTGGGGCGAGCCCCGCAAGTTCGACTTTGAACCAAAGCCCCACTGGGATGTAGGAGAAGGCTTAAACATCCTGGATTTT
>CALNBC010000416.1 GCA_937874755.1 uncultured Clostridia bacterium | reverse complement strand
TTCCTCGAACAGCTCATAGTGGACACCTCCATGAACCTCTATGCAAAGGAGCAGGGCTTTGGGCTGACCGAAGCCGAGCAGGCAGAGGTCGATGCTGAGTACAGCGAACTCAAAGAAAATTCAATCGCGAGCTTTGCCAAAGAGCATGGCGGCGATTTGGCATTGGGCGATCAGAATTACCTTGCTAACCTCGAGGACAATCACCTGACCGAAGAAACGCTCCTTGAGAATATGTACAACACCGCCATGCGCGAAAAGATGAGCGCACAGCTCTACGCCGACGTTTCTGGTTCCGAAGAAGCCATAAAGGAATACTACGATTGGGAAATCGAGCAGGACAAGGAACTCTATACCGGCAATTACGCCCAGTACGAGTCGGACAATGCCTACGACTCCTTCACCGTGATGTACCACCCTGCGGATTACGTGCGCTTTAAGCCGATTTATATCGCCATCCCCGAAGCGAACTTCGAGGGCATGACCGAGCTTTTGTCAGACATAACCGCCAAGCAGTCCGAGCTCACCATACTATCTATGCAAAAGGGCGAAAGCGACTATTCGGTGCTGCGCCTGAAGAACGAAATCGAAGGGCTGCAAGCAGAATACGCCAAATCGCGCGACGAAGGGCTCTCCGCGGTCAAAAGCCGCGCCGAAGAAGCGCTGAGCAAGGTCGAGGCGGGAGGCGATTTTGAGGAGCTCATCGCTGAATACGGCGACGACGAGGGTATGGACGTTGCCCCTTACCGCGACTACGGTTACCTTTGCAGCGAGGGGACTACCTCCTTCTACCCCGAAGTTAAGACCGCCGCCCTCGCCCTTGCGGGCATTGGCGAAACGAGCGGTCTCATCGAGACCGACGGCGGCTACTTCATACTCAAGCTGGTGGACAAAATAAAAGAAGGTCCCCGCGAGCTGACCGACGAGCTGCGCGCATTCATAGAGAGTGTCGTGTCCCTGCCCGACAAGCAGGACATTTACAATCAGACCTCCCAGAAAGCCGTCGAGGGGCGCGAAATCGTGCGCTACGCCGACCGCCTGAGATAAATTAGCCAGTAATCATTAAATACGAGCTATATAAGGAGAAATCATTATGAAGAAAAGTCTGCGAGCGATCGCACTTGCGCTATGCGCCGTACTGGCGGCAGCCTTCCTAGTCGGTTGCAACCTGGTCGAGGTGGACGATACCCCCGACCTAACCCAGGCAATAGCCACTGTCAACGGGAAGGACATACCCCTTTCCGACTTCCAGATGCTGCATGATTACTACGCCCAGCTCTACACTTATTACGGGTACGACATCACCACCGACGAGGTCAACTACAACGAGTTCAAAAAGAACCTGCTGACTAGCCTCGTCGGTGGTGATGTCGTACCCGTAATAAGTGTAGAGCTGATTAACAAATCAGTGGAGCTTTTTAACC
>CALNBC010000415.1 GCA_937874755.1 uncultured Clostridia bacterium | reverse complement strand
TGATAAAGCCTTATGCCCGCTCGGGGGTCAATGTTTACGCGCTAACCGAATCCTCCCACAAGGGGCTTTTATGCGCGTCCAACATGGACATATTCGACTTTTCAGACATGGACTTTGCCCGCATAGACTTCAACACGCTGGATGTGCCCCAGGTGAAGCCCCTGAACGTCAAGCTGCGCAGGTTCAACATAATACAGCTCATATTCGAAAACAGCAGGGTAAACGAGGGATTTGGCATATACGGCGCAAAGCTTTCCTTCACACCCGAAAACTACATCAAATAGGAGGAGCCATGCAGTACACCATCAAAAAAGGCGATACGCTTAAAAAAATCGCCAGGGAGCACAAAACGACGGTCAAAGAGCTCGCCGCGAGGAACAACATAGCTGACCCCAACAGGATTTACGCCGGGGAATCGCTGACCATAGGCGGCGCAGATGCCGCAAACACGCCCGCAAACGACCCTTCGGGCTACGATGCGTTTTACCAGGGGCTGCTGGGGCTTGCCGCGCCCGTCTATTCGCCCCCGGACACTTCCGCCCGCTACGCTTTTGCGGAGCAAAGCTACAAAAAGGCGCTAAACTCCGCCTACGAGCGGCAAAAATCCGAACTTGAACAAAGGGCGAAGGAGCTTTTGGACGAATACGAGGGCGTACGCAAGCGCGCCTACGCGAACTCCCGCCTTGGCGCGATAGGCGAGAACGAGGCGCTCTCCTCGCTGGGGCTCTCCGGCAACCTTTACGCTGAGCCGAGGTCCGGCGCGTCCGAGAGCAGCAGGGTGCGGCAGGACGTAGCGCTTCGTTCGGAGCTTTCGGAGGCAGACCGGCAGGAGCAATCGGCGAGGGACGAAATCGCAAAGGGCATTGTCGAAGCGGGGTACACCCGGGACGCGGGGCTTGCGAGCTGGCTCGCCGACCTTTACGTCGCCCAGGCGAACGCCGAGCGCGCTACCGCAAAGGATGCTTACGACGCGCAAAGCGACGCCTACAAGACCCGCACGGACTTGCTCCAGCAGCTCTTTGAGAACTACCTCGCCCAAAAGGAGTACGACCAGAAGGAGGAAGAGCGCGGCGGCAAGACCTCCACTTCTAAATCAAGCGGGGGAGCAAAGGCGGCTGCGGGAGCAAAGGGTTTCCCATTCTCGCCGTTTGACGCGATGAAGCTCGCGCTGGGCAATGGCGGCGCGGCGATGAAGATGACGAAATAGAGCACATTGCTTTTGCCGCTTTGCTGCATTGGACCCGTTAAAATATCAGCGGCCGGTTACGCTGA
This sequence comes from uncultured Clostridia bacterium, assembly GCA_937874755.1. Classification (GTDB taxonomy): domain Bacteria; phylum Bacillota; class Clostridia; order Christensenellales; family CALWSW01; genus CALNBC01. Next base: position 1,207 of record CALNBC010000415.1, on the reverse strand, counting down.
GTTTCATCCGATAGCGCCCAACGAAACGCCGGAGGGAATGAGCAAGAGCAGGCGAGTGGATTTTATAATCGAAACATACTAGGATTTGGATGGCAACAGCATCGGGCAAACAGCTCAAACCGTAACCAGCGGTTCGGTGAAGTCCCTGCCGCCCTCGCACCGCCACGAGAGGGCGGCTACATCCGACGCGAGTACGTCCGTATCGTAAATCTGGCGGGCGGGCGCTGTCAAAGCGTCCGCGTCGGACTTTTTGACGACTACGGGCACACTGGAATTGCGGGCAATCTCCCCCAATAGCCCCTTTGCTTCACTGCGTACCCCCAACACCCTTATGTACTTTGGGCCTTCGTTGGCGAGGGCCTGTTTTTCTTTTGTTATTCCCAGCAGCACCGCGCAGAGCATCCGCTTGAGCCTCGCCATGGTGTAACGCTTGCTTTTGACGCTTTGCAGTACGCCCGCTACGCCGGTCAACTTGCTTGCCCTTAGCAGCGGGTACTCAAGCCCTTCATCCACCCCCGCAAAAGCCGCCAGTTCTTCGGGGGTTTTCGTGCGAAGCGCGTAGAGCAGCGCGATTTCCAGCTCGTTCATACTGCCGCAGTGCAGCATTTGTGCGTCCCCGGCAACGAAGTCGGGCAAAGCTGCGAGGGCATCTTCCCTCTCTATCGGGTCAGGCGAGCGCAGCGCACGTCGGAAGGCGGATGCGCTGGAGAAGCTGCCCGCAAGCGAGGCGTCGTTGTAGTCCGAACCCTTGCGGCGCACAACAGCAAGGCGTACATTCGGGGCATATTCCCTTATCGCCCGGGTGTAAGAGAGCCCGAGCACAAAATTCGGCTTCATCGCCAGGTGCGCCAAATCCGGTCTCAGGGAGTATAATGCGCCCTGCTCCGCGCTTGCGTAGCTCATCCCCAGGGAAAGATTTGCCGCTACATGGAAATCATAGTCTTTATCGGAGGTACACTCGCTCAGGGCGAGAAGCTCTTCCTCGCCGCCCTGTTCACAGCCAAAAGACAGCGCGCTGAGCATGCCTGTAGCGGCGAGTGTGCGCACTCCGCCCGCGGCGAACCCCGAGGCGGCCTGCAGCGCGTATACCGCGGGCAGCTCGAGCACAATGTCCGCCCCCGCAGTAAGCGCCCAGCGCGTCCTGGACCACTTGTCGAAAGCGGCGACTTCCCCGCGCTGCACAAATGCGCCGCTCATGATTGCGGCG
>CALNBC010000414.1 GCA_937874755.1 uncultured Clostridia bacterium | reverse complement strand
TCCGGAATACTTGGCATACCTTGACGGCATAGATGCCGAGCGCACCCACGCCGGCTATTTTTCCATCGACAAGAAAAGCGGGCGCATGATAGACAGCAAACTCGGCGACAAGAAAGAACGCACCTCCGACGACGCGGATGCTTACGACCTGATTATGAAGGACAAGGAGCGCCTGCTTGACCGGCGTGAGCCTGTGCGGTTTATCTTCTCCCACTCCGCTCTGCGCGAGGGCTGGGATAATCCGAACGTGTTCCAGATTTGCACCTTAAAACAAAGCGGGAGCGACGTCCGCAAGCGTCAGGAAGTCGGGCGCGGACTGCGCCTTGCCGTCAACCAGGGCGGCGAGCGCATGGACGAGAATGTGCTTACGCGCGAGGAAATCCACAATATAAACGTCCTGACCGTTATCGCCAACGAAAGCTACGACAGCTTTGCAAAGGGGCTGCAAAGCGAAATTGCCGAGGCGGTCGCCGACCGTCCGCGCAAGGTCGAGGAGAAGCTGTTCACCGAAAAATTCGGCGAAGTTGCCGCACTTGCGGTTTACGAGAGCCTTATCGAAAACGGCTATGTGAAGCGGGGCGAACTGACCGAGAAGTATTACGAGGATAAGAAGAGCGGAACGCTTGAAGTGACGGAAGAAGCGAAGGGGCGCGCCGCCGATGTGATTGCCGTCCTTGATTCCGTCTACGACCCGAACGCCAACAAGCCGGAGAATGCCCGCAAGAACACCGTTGAGGTCACCCTCGACAAGTCGAAGCTGAACAGTAAGGCGTTCCAGGAACTATGGGCGCGCATTAACCACAAAAGTTACTATATAGTCGGTTTTGATGAAGCTGAACTGGCCGAAAGAGCAGTCAGGGAGTTAAATGCCCGTCTGCGCGTGTCGAAGGTATACTTCAAGGTCGAGAAAGGCGAACAGGCAAAAACCATCGAATCCAAAGAACAGCTGCAAGCGGGAGAGGCGTTTGTCCGCCAAGATATGGTGCGCAAGGAAGCCTATGCCTACACGGCGATGAAGGCGAGTTCCTCAGTCCGCTATGACCTTGTGGGAAAACTGGTCGCGGAAACAGGTTTGACGCGCAAGGCTGTGGTGGCCATCTTATGCGGGATGGAGAAAACCGTATTTGACCAGTTCGGCGACAACCCGGAAGAGTTCATCATCCGCGCCGCCAACATCATAAACGAGCAGAAAGCCACAGCGATTATCGAGCATATCACTTACGACAAATTGACCTCGGCGTTCGGTACGGAGATTTTTACCGAACCTGACCTAAAAAAAGGACAGCTCGGTGTGTCGGCAATGCAAGCGTCGCGGCACTTGTACGACTATGTCATCTACGATTCCACCAACGAGCGGAATTTTGCCTCTGAACTGGAAAGCCACAGCGAAGAGGTCGAGGTTTATGTTAAGTTGCCGAGGGGTTTTTATATCAGCACCCCCGTGGGCAAGTATAATCCCGACTGGGCGATTGCCTTCTATGAGGGCAAAGTGAAGCACATTTACTTTGTGGCTGAAACCAAGGGCGATATGTCCTCTTTACAACTTACAGAAATAGCAAAAGCAAAGGCCCACTGCGCCCGCGAGCATTTCAGGGCAATAAGCAGCGACCGTGTGGTCTATGACGTGGTGGACAGCTATGACAGGCTATGGGAACTGGTGAGCAATTGATTTAAAGCAAACCGAGGGGGTGAATATATGAATACTACCATCATTTGCCCGAATTGCAAAAAGCCTTTTGAAATATCCGATGCCATACAGCATCAGATTGAGGACGAATTGCTTCGGGCAAAAACAGAACAGTCGGAAACGCTTCGCAAGGAGTATGATGCCGCCGCCGATATAAAGCTAAAGCAAGCCGTGCAGGATGCCGTATCCGGGGCGCAGCAGGCGGCGCAGCTTCAGATTGAACGGGAACGGCAGACTTCTAAGCTTGAACTGGACAAGGCCCGCCAATCCACCGAACTTGAGGTTGAAAAGGCAAAACAGACCACGCAGCTCGAAACCGAGCGGTTGCGCCGCGAAGCTGCCGCTTCCAAAGAAAGCGAGAAGCAGCTCCGCAAGCAGATGTCAGATTTGCTTGAAGAACTCTCCAAGGCGAACAAGGCGCGCGAGGATGCAGAACTTGCCGCCCGAAAGGAACTGCTCGAAAAGGAAAAAGGTATCCG
>CALNBC010000413.1 GCA_937874755.1 uncultured Clostridia bacterium | reverse complement strand
CCGGGCTTCCAGGTCGGGGCCGTCGCCGTAGGCGCGCTTAAGGTACTTGCCAGCTAGAGAGATTCCCTTTATCGCGAGGGCGTCGCTTATTGGCGTCGCACGCCAGGTTATAAACGCTTCTATGAGGTGGGTCACCGCGTCTATTCCCGCATTGGCGGTAACTCTCTTCGGGCAGCCGACGGTAAGTTCAGGGTCTACTATGGATACCGTGGCGACCATTTTGTCGCTTCGCATGGAGCGCTTGAACACCGCGACCTTTGAGCCGATTACCGAGTTCTTGGTGACTTCGCTGCCAGTGCCGGCGGTGGTAGGAATCGCAATAAAGGGAACGGGTTCTTCTGTGACCTTTTTGCCCTTGCCGACGACTTCTAGGTAATCTAGGGCAGAACCGCCGTTTGTCAGCAATGCGGCGACCGCTTTGCCGACGTCTATATTGCTGCCGCCGCCCAAGGAAATGACGGCGTCGCAGCCCTTTTCGGCGGCCATTGTCGTTACTTCATCAACAAGCTCGACCGTGGGTTCACCGCGCACTTCGGAGTATATCTCGCACTTCGCGCCAACGGATTCGATCTGGCTGACGGCGGTCTCCATTACGGGCGTATTGTAAAAAGCGGGGTCTATTAGAAGAAGGAAACGCTTGCCAAGTCCGCCTATGTTGGCGGCAAGCTCTTTAATCGCGCCGCATTTGAATACTATTTTGTTCGCAGTGTAAAAAGTGAATTCCATTTAGGATAACATCTCCAATCCAGTTAACTTTGGCGGGCGGTTCCCCACTTTGGGAGACCGCCGCGCCGTAGTCGGCTATGCGCTTTCGATAAAGCGGTCAGCCGCTCTTATAATTCAGCTTGCGTTCTTATTAGACGCGCTCTGTCTGGAATTTGTTGAGGCCGGGGAAGAAGTCGGGGGTCGTAGCAGCATAGAAACGATTGTACAGGTCGAAGAGCTCGGCGTAAATCTCGACGTTGGCCGGGATGGGCTCGAAACGCTTATCGGGCTGCACCATCTGGGATGCCGCTTCCTGCAGGTTCTTGTAGGCGCCATGACCGACCGCGGCGCACATTGCCGCACCCAGCGAGGTAGCTTCGGCGCACTTGATGGTCTCGATTTGCTTGTCGTAAACGTCTGCCATAATCTGGTTCCAGAAATCAGACTTTGCGCCGCCGCCGGTAACACGAATCAGGTCGACGTGCTGTTCAATTGTTTCCTCGACGCCGATTATCATTGCCTTGATTTCCAGAGCAACACCTTCCATAACCGAACGAATCATCTCGTTCTTGCCGTGGGCGAAGGTCAAGCCTGTAAACGTGCCGCGGCAGTCATAGTTGAAGCGCGGGCAGTCCGCGCCAGCCATCCACGCGGTGTACAGCAGACCCTTTGAGCCTACGGGAGCCTTGGCAGCTTGTGCGGTCAGCGCGTCGAACACCGAGGTGCCCATTAGCTTCGCGTTTGCAACTTCCAGCTGGCAGAAATGATCCTTGAACCATTCGACGGAGCTGGCTGCCGAGCTCGAGTTTGCCTCGACCTGCCACATACCGGGGCTGCAGTGGCCAAGTATCTGCAACTTGCCGCCCTTGTGGCGAACAGGCCGGCTGCAGTATGCGTGTGCCACACCTGCGGTGCCCACGCACAGCGACATCATGCCGTCTTTGACGACGCCGAGGCCTGTGCATGCGCAGCGCTGGTCGCCTGCTCCGGCATATACAGGGGTGCCCTCTTTAAGGCCGGTCTTTTCGGCTACGTCCTTGGGTATGCTGCCGCAGAACGTGCTGGTGTCCACGCGCTTTGTATACAGCGAGAGGTCGAGGTCATACATCTTTGCCCAGTCGGCGTTGTATTCGAAGGTTGTGGCGTCGGCTATTTTAGAATAGCCAATACCCGCTCGGTCGTCGAAGTAGTTTTCGCCGGTGAAAGCCTTGCACAGCATTGCGTGCATGCCGACAATTTTGTCGGTCTTTTCCCAAAGTTCGGGGTGATGCTTTCTGAACCAGAGCACCTTGGAAAGCGTGGGCAACGCCCCCAGCGGGAAGCCGGTCATCGCGTAGTCCGCCGCTTCGTCTATGCCGGCTTTGTCCCAGCATTCCCTTATGTAGGGGAACATCTCGGCGCCGCGCGTATCGCACCACAGAAGGATGTTGTACAGGAAGTTGCCGTCCTTGTCAACGGGAACGAAGGATGTGCAGATGTGAGTAAAGCTGACGCCAACGATATCCTCTGCATTTACGCCCGAATTGGCTATGGCGCCTTTTGCAGAAAGGAAGGATTTTTCAACTATGTCGGTTGGGTCCTGGGAGTACCAGCCCGGACGAGGATAGGTGGTAGTCGTGTTGAAGTAGCACTGACCGATTTCGTTGCCTTTTAGGTCGTAGACGACCGACTTTGTGCCGGTTGTGCCAAAGTCAACGCCTAATACATACTGGTTAGCCATACATCTTTCCCCCTTATTATTTTTACCCTTAGCGTCGGTTGCGTTTGGGACGCAAAGGGAAGTAAACCTTATTAAATTCAAACGTTGGATTGCCTGATGCCGATTGTCCAGGGCTGTTTATGCGGTTTAGCCCAAAGCGTGTCCTAATTTTGCCGATGTTCGAAGGAATGGTCTTTTGTACCCTCCCGAAGGGGTTATTAGCAGTTGAATACACTGAAACTGAGTAGAATCTGCAGCCGCGGATTTGTAATTACAAGTTTTATTATATTGGGCTCATGCCCGAAAAGTCCAACAAGCAAATACTGTGTTGTCACAAAGATTCATTGTGATGCGTTGTTTTTGCATGTGCTGTTGTTAATTTATCAATTATTAGTTCGTTATTAAAATAGCATTCTTTAATGCCCCCGATAAAAAACGAAACCGCCAAATAAAAATGGCGTTTTCTCTGGTTTGCGATAATTATTAACATATTTTAATCGGAACGATGTAGAATGTTGAGTTGGTGTCAGATGATTTTGTTTGCCATGCAGAATTCCACCAGTTCGCGAACGAACAGCTTGCAGAGCGCGGACTGCTTCCTCCCCCTCTTCATCATGGTGCATATGCTCCACAAAAGGTCTGTCTCGAAGGGGATTACCACCAGGGAGTCACCCTCGTCTATCTGGGGGAGCAATCCGTAAAAGCTCGGGCAAAGACCGTCTGTTCCGCGCACATAGGGGCGCGGATCCTGAAGCTCTATGGCGGAGACAGCCATATTAGGCTCGAATCCCGCCTTCCTGCAGGCTCGAAGGTACGGGTAATACGCAACCGAGCCAAAGGCGAGTATGGGCTTGTTCTTCAAGTCCTCAACATAAAGAGCCCCTCTTTGCGCTAACTTGTTTTTCTTGTCCATCAGTACCGCGCCGTGCACCTGATAGAAAGGCGTAATGTCGAACATCTCGGTCGAGTATGGCGCGAGGGCAAGGCACATATCCGCAGCGCCTTCGTCCAAAAGTCGCTCGTTTGTTTTAGGGGTGTGCTCCTGCATTATGAATTCGACGTCCGGGTGGTTTGCTCTGAATTCCAGAAAGGGTTTTGAAGTTAGTATCGCCAAAATCCCGAGATCCATGGTGACGAACAGGCGGGTATCCTCTTTTTTAATTTGCTCCATATTGTTTTGCATTGCGTTGTATTCGCCAAGTATCACCTCGACGTACTTTTGGAATACCTCGCCATACTTGGTAAGTTCCAGCCCGTTCCGCGAGCGTGTGAAGAGCTCCACGCCCAGTTCCCTTTCTATGCGCTGGAGAAGGTTGCTAACCCCCTGCTGGGACATAAAAAGGCTCTCGGCAGCGCGGGAGATGCTTTTTGAGCTGCATAGTACAGAAAAGACTTTCATATCAGAAGTATCCATTTATCTCCTCACAATCGTGCGAACGTCGTATGCACAGAAAAGACTAGAAAACCTTCATTGTATATATAATACTAACACAGATACCCCTCTTTTGAAAACGATTGCCACATTTAGCACAAAGAATGCTCAAACTATGTCTCCGGATACCTACATTTTACGCCTTCACAAACGAGGTCCCTTTTTGCCGTCTCCGCGATGTTATCCTGGCTTTGCAGGATATGGCGGGCGGCATTGTGTCGACTATACACCGACGCGTGAATAGAATAATACAAGAAGCGTGAATTCAACTAGTAAAGGGGGTTTCCTTGTGATACTTATATTTGTCCACAGTCATGCGGTTAAGCGCAGCTTACCGACGAAAAACCCGACCTCAATAGGCGGTGGATTGCATGAGTGATGCTGTGCTCGTAGCGATTTTGTCCTTAGTAGGCACGGCGATAGGTTCGCTGATAGGTATCGTAACCAACAACAAACTAATCGTATACAGGCTCGACCAACTGGAGAAAAAGGTCGAAAAGCACAACTCGCTCATCGAGCGCGTAACCCTGTTGGAAAAGGACACAAAGACCGCACTCAAGCTTATTAGCGAGTTAAAGGGAGAAGCCGAAGACTGAAGCATTTTTGAATTTGACGAATAGCCGCCATTGCCTTTCGCAACGAAAAATATTAAAGCCCCAAGTCCTTTTAAGGCTTGGGGCTTTGCGCGCCTTTCGGCGGAAGACTGTTTTAGCTCGGATAAAATACAACAGATGAACCGAATCGATGCCACTTATGCCTTGCCGTCGCAGCCAAGCACGTTCTTAATCTTGTGGGCTACCAGGCCGTGGATGGCCTCGCGGGCGGGCTTGAGATAGCTCCTGGGGTCGAATACGGAGGGGTTCTCCGCAAAGTACTTGCGGATGGTGCCGGTCATCGCCAGACGAAGGTCGGAGTCGATGTTTATCTTGCAGACAGACATCTGGGCAGCCTTCCTGAGCATATCCTCGGGGACGCCGATAGCGTCGGGCATGTTGCCGCCGTATTTGTTAATCATCTCAACGAATTCCGGTATGACGGAGCTCGCGCCGTGGAGCACAATGGGGAAGCCGGGCAGACGCCTGGATATTTCCTCCAATATGTCGAACCTTAGCTGGGGCTTTGTGCCGGGCTTGAACTTGTATGCGCCGTGGCTGGTTCCGATGGATATGGCGAGGGAATCGACTCCCGTGCGCTCGACAAAGTCCTGCACCTGGGCGGGGTCGGTATAACTGCCTTCGCCTGCGGCGACCTTGACTTCGTCCTCGACGCCTTCCAGCCTGCCTAGTTCACCTTCGACCACGACGCCGCGTTCGTGGGCATAATCCACGACCTTGCGGGTCAGAGTGACGTTATCTTCGTAGGTGTGGTGGGAACCGTCGATCATGACGGAAGTGAATCCGCCGTCTATGCAGCTCTTGCAAAGCTCGAAAGTGTCTCCATGGTCGAGGTGTAGGCAGATGGGTAGTCCCGTTTCGATTACTGCGGCTTCGACCAGCTTCATGAGGTAGGTGTGGTTCGCGTATTTGCGCGCTCCTGAGGATACCTGCAGAATCAGCGGTGCATTGAGTTCCTTTGCGGCTTCGGTTATTCCCTGGATTATCTCCATGTTGTTGACGTTGAAAGCGCCAATCGCGTAGCCGCCATCATACGCCTTCTTGAACATTTCTGTGCTTGTTACGAGAGGCATAATGTTCACTCCTTTGCTTTTTTTGATAATTTGATACTTTGAATACACATGGATATACAACTTGATGACTTAATTATACATCAAAGGCAGGTTTGTGCCAACCTATATTTGGATTTTTGGCGAATGCTTTTAAGAAAAGGCGATTTTCCTTTATACAACGCGCAGTAATTACCCCTTGACATCTTAAGTTTGTGAATTATAATAGTAAAGTAAATTCAAAACCGGCTGCCTCCTTACCCCATTTTCGGTCATTCAGGCTGAATTTTTGAAGTATTTTGGAACCCGGCTTGCATAACACCCATATTATTTATTATTATTGATTATAGGAGCGGAAAAATGCAGTTATCCGAAAAATGCCTGGGAATAGCCCCTTCTATCACTCTGGAAATCGACGCAAAGGCTAAAGCGCTGCGCGCTGCGGGGGAAGACGTAATCGGTTTTGGTGCCGGGGAACCCGATTATGATACGCCTGAATTTATCAAAGCGGCCGCCATCGAAGCGCTGGAACAGGGAAAAACCAAGTACACTCCCGCTTCGGGCACTGTTGCGCTGAAGAAGGCGGTGGTAGCCAAGTTTTTAAAGGATAACGGTCTTTCCTACGAGCCTTCTCAGATAGTGATAAGCAACGGCGCGAAGCATTCACTTTTCAACGCCCTTTACGCGATTATAAACCCGGGAGACGAAGTAATCATCCCCAGCCCATGCTGGGTATCTTACCCCGAATTGGTCAGGATAGTCGGCGGCGTACCTGTGTTTGTGCCCGCATCCGTAGAGGACGACTTCGTGCCGAAAATCGCAGACCTTGAAAAGGCGATTACCCCTCGCACTAAGGCGATTATCCTCAACAGCCCGAGCAACCCCTGCGGCTACGTCATGTCCGAAGCGGCTCTGCGGGGAATCGCCGATTTGGCTATTAAACATGATTTTTTCGTCATATCCGACGAGATTTACGAAATGATGGTTTACGAGGGCGAAAAGCACATCTCCATCGCATCCTTCGGCCCTGAAATTAAGGAGCGCACCATCGTCGTCAACGGCGTCTCCAAGTCGTATGCCATGACCGGCTGGCGCATAGGGTACACCGCTTCCGCACCTGCTATCGCCAAGGCGATGGGCAACCTGCAAAGCCACGTTACCTCCAACCCCAATTCCATGGCGCAACACGCTTCAGTTGCCGCGCTCACAGGTCCGCAAGACGAGCTCCACGCGATGGTTAAGGAGTTCGACGAGCGCCGCCAAATCATGGTGAAGATGATAAACGAGGTTCCCGGGCTTTCCTGCCGCACGCCAAAAGGCGCATTCTATGTGATGGTCAACATCTCCTCCGCCTTCGGGAAGAGCTACGAGGGCAAGCAGCTAACCGGCTCGCTGGATTTCTGCTCCGCATTGCTAGAGGGCGAAAAGGTAGCCATAGTACCCGGAATAGCCTTCGAAGCGGACGATTTTTGCCGTATGTCCTACGCCACCAGCAAGGAAAACATAGTAAACGGCATTAACCGCCTGGCGAGCTTTGTTGCAAAACTTAAATAAACCGGGAATGTGTCCCTCCCGCCTTCGGGCGGGATAAGCTGCACCCCGGATTGTATACAAGTATGCAGTATATTTTTTAAATTTCTGATTCGGAGGTAAAAATGGAAAGAACAACCGAGATAAAAAAGAACCGCGGCACATCATTCCTGCAAAAGAAACTCCAGTACTCCGACAAGTCAAACCTGCTCGAGGAAAACGTCTATAAATACAGCCTGCAGGATGTACCCGTACCCAATCTCTACCGCCATATTTACAACTATGAGGACGTTCCCAAGGTGGCGTTCAACTTCCGGAACGTTCCGATGCACATGCCGGACGAGATTTGGATAACCGACACCTCCTTTCGGGACGGGCAGCAGTCCCGCTCGCCCTTCACGGTCGAGCAGATTGTAGAGCTCTTTAAGCTCCAGTCCCGCCTGGGCGGCAAAAAAGGCATAATCCGCCAGAGCGAGTTCTTTGTCTACACGGAAAACGACCGCAAGGCAGTAGAAGAGTGCATGGCTCTTGGGCTTGAGTTCCCCCAGGTCACCACCTGGATACGCGCCAACGAAAAGGACTTCGACCTTGTAAAATCCATGGGAGTTGCCGAGACAGGAATACTCGTCTCCTGCTCGGACTACCACATATTCAACAAGATGCACCTGACCCGCGGTCAGGCGATGGACAAATACCTCGGTGTGGTGAAGATGTCCCTCGAAAAGGGCATAATCCCCCGCTGCCACTTCGAGGACATCACCAGGGCAGATTTCTACGGCTTTGTTGTGCCCTTTGCGAACGAGCTCATGAAGCTTTCCGACGAGGCGGGCATGCCCATCAAGATTCGCGCCTGCGACACCAT
>CALNBC010000412.1 GCA_937874755.1 uncultured Clostridia bacterium | reverse complement strand
GTACCGGTTTACGGTGACGGCACGAACACCCGGGAATGGATACACGTCGACGACCACTCAAGGGCGCTTATGCTGGTCGCAGAAAAGGGCGCTGCGGGAAGGGTGTACAACATAGGCAGCGGCGTGGAGCTTTCCAACATAAACATGGTGCGAAAACTAGCGGAAATGACAGGATTTTTCGGAGACCCCGTCCGCTTTGTAGAGGACAGAAAGGGTCACGACCAAAGGTACGCCCTGGATTGCTCCCGCATACGCGATGAGCTGGGTTTTGAGCCGGAAATAGCATTCGAGGACGGGTTGAGGGAACTGATTTGAAGGCCGTTAAAACCCCTACACTGATACTTTGCGCAGGCGGGATGGGTGCCGCGGCAGCCGAGGCGCTCGCCGCTCGCGGAGCAACCGCCGCATATTTGGACGACATTGCCCTAAAAGGCAGCAAAATCAGGGGGTTCACCGTGCTTGGCACCCTTTCGCTGCTGCCAAAGCTCGTCGGGGAATATCCTTTTGTATGCGCCGCCCACGGGAGCGCCGAATAAAGGCATAAGCTCCTCGAGAGAGCGCTGAAGCTTGGCTACTCCGCGCCCCCGATTATGCACCCCACTGCCGTCGTTTCGCCCTTTGCGGCTTTGGGCAGCGGGTGCTTTGTGCTTGCCAATACATACGTAGGTCCTCTTTCGCTTATAGGCAGAGGCTGCATAGTGAATACCGGTGCTATAGTCGAGCACCATTGCCGCACCGGAGCTTTTACCCACATATGCCCCGGGGCGGTGCTGCTCGGCAGAGTCACTATCGGAGAGAGCGCTTTCATAGGGGCGAATTCCACCGTCCTCCCGGGAATCAGCGTAGGTGAAGGCGCGACTGTGGGGGCGAGTTCGGCGGTCACCCGAAACGTAGAAAAAGGCGCGACCGTCGCCGGTGCGCCTGCAAGAATCCTTCGCTGATATGCCGTTGCCAAGCATCCAAAGGCAGTATGTTTATTCGAAAACCTCGGGGCCCGCGCGCTTGAGGGCGAAATAAAGCGGCATTCCCAAACCGTAACAGGAGATAAGTTCGCCCGCGCCGATGTACAAAGCGGTGACTGCAAAGCTCTCGT
>CALNBC010000411.1 GCA_937874755.1 uncultured Clostridia bacterium | reverse complement strand
TGACTGCCCCCATGCCGGTGACGACAACTCTTCGTTTATCCATCTTTCTCACTTCCTTCGTGAATACCTCTCACGTTTACTCAAGTTAGCATTCCACCGTCGACGTGTATCACCTGACCGGTGATATACGCTGCCATATCGCTGCACAAGAAGGCTACGGTGTTGGCAACATCTTCGCCGCTGCCGAGGCGCGCAAGGGGTATGTTCTTTTGCATCTCCTGCTTAAGCTCATCGCTCAAGGCGGCGGTCATGTCTGTATCTATAAATCCCGGAGCTATCGCGTTGACTGTGATACCGCGCGGGGCAAGTTCCTTCGCTGTGGATTTGGTCAGTCCGATGACGCCCGCTTTGCTGGCGGCGTAATTCGCTTGCCCGGCGTTGCCACAAATCCCGACGACACTCGTCATGTTGACTATCCTGCCGCTTTTTTGCCGCAGCATGGTTCGCGCGACCAGCTTGGTGAGGTTGAAAGCGCCCTTCAAGTTGACCGCTATCACGCGGTCGAAATCCTCCTCGCTCATGCGCATGATGAGGTTATCTCTGGTTATGCCCGCGTTGTTGACGAGTATGTCCGGCGAGCCAAAGCTTTCTTCGCAAACCCGCAATATCTCTTTACAGCATTCGCTATCCGAAACGTCGCCCTTGACGAGCACCGAATCGGGGCAAAGGGCGCGGGTCTTTTCGGCCTCTGCGTCGTTACCCGCGTAATTTATAACTACTTTCGCGCCAAGCGACGATAGCTTTTGGCAGATAGCCCTGCCGATGCCGCGCCCGCCGCCTGTGACTATGGCGATTTTGTTTGTAAAGTCCATGCTGGTCATCCTTCCTGCTCAATGTCTTCTACTGTGCGCTCAAAATCCGCGACGGTTTCTATGGCATACCGCTTTATATCTGGAGCGGTCTTCTGGACGAAGCCGCTTAGCACCTTGCCGGGACCGATTTCGATAATGGTGTCCACTCCGAGCGCGGAAAGGTTGGCGAGTATCTGCTCGAAGCGGACAGGTTTTTTAACCTGCTGTACCAGAAGTGTTTTGATGGATTCATCATTTGGATAAGCATCGCCTGTCACGTTGGAAAATACCGGGCATTTCATGGGTGCGAACTGCACGACCTCCAGCTTTTCGTGAAGCAGCAACGAGGCGTCCTCCATAAAAGGGGTGTGGAAGGGACCGCTGACATTCAGCGGAATCAACCGCCTCGCACCGTGCTCAATGCAAGCCTTCCCGGCGGCTTCCACAGCGCTGCGTTCGCCCCCTATAACTATCTGCCCCGGGCAGTTGAAGTTGCAGCAATACACCCTTCCGCCTGCGGTAGCAATTGCGTCGTTTATGGTAGCTTCGTCTAGGCCCAATACGGCGGTCATCGCGCTGTCCATGCCCTTAGTGGTATCAGTCATAGCCTTGCCGCGAAACGCCAGCAACTTTACAAGCGTATTGCCGTCTATTACACCTGCGGCGTGCAGTGCGCTGTATTCCCCAAGGGACAGCCCCGCAGTATAATCCGGGTATATGCCTTTTTCGTTCAAAAGGTGGGTCACCGCCGCCGCGAAAGCCCCCATGCAAGGCTGGGTGTGCTTGGTTTCGGACAGCACGTTTATGGGCGAGTCAAAACACAAACGGTGAAGGTCGAGTCCCATAACAGGTGTGTCAAAAAACGGGCGGGTTTGAGGGTACTCGGAATAAAAGTCACATCCCATGCCGGACTTCTGACTGCCCTGACCCGCATAAAGGAAGGCAAGCTTCATTCGGTGATTCCTTTGTCGCTCAATAAGGGATGCGAAGAGAGTTCAATAAATGCTTTTTTGCAATCCTCGAACAACCCTTTGATAATTTCGGCGGCGGGCAGGATTTCCTTGAGCTGTCCTGCTACCTGACCTGCCATCAGCGAGCCGTTCACTGTATCGCCGTCAAAAACGGCGCGGCGCAGGGAACCTAGGGTGAAATGCTCCAGTTCCTCTTTTGTGGCGCCTGCTTTTTCTTGGTTGACGTATTCCGTTGCCATCTTGTTTTTGAGTATCCGCACAGGAACGCCCGCTATGCGACCGGTAACGGTGGTATCGGTATCCTTCGCCTTGAGTATCGCCTGCTTGTAGTTGTCGTGTATAGGGCATTCAACAGAGCGAAGCAGCGTCGTGCCTATCTGCACACCGCAAGCCCCGAGGGCGAGCGCAGCTAGCATCTGCCTACCGCTGGCGATTCCCCCCGCGGCGATTACGGGTATATCCAAAGCGTCGACTACCTGGGGGACGAGCGCCATAGTGGTCAATTCGCCCACGTGCCCGCCGCTCTCGCAGCCTTCGGCGATGACGCCGTCCGCCCCGCTAGAGGCAACGCGCCTGGCCAAGGCGACGCTGGGGATGACGGGGAATACCTTGATGCCCGCATCCTTCCACTTGGGGATGTACTTGCCGGGCATACCCGCGCCTGTAGTGACTACGCTGACGCGTTCCTCGACCAGCAGCTCCGCTAGTTCTTCGATGAGAGGGTGCATCATCATCAAATTCACGCCAAAGGGCTTGCTCGTGGCTTTGCGGGCGATGTGTATCTGCTCGCGAAGCTGTTCGGGAGTATAGCCCCCCGCCGCAATGAGCCCAAGCCCGCCTGTCTCGGATATTACCGCGGCAAACGCGCCTGTGGCGATGTTCGCCATACCGCCCTGTATTATGGGATACTCGATTCCCAATATTTTCCTTAAATCCATAGAAGTACGTCCTTTACCATGTGAAATAAATGCTGCCGTATGTAAGCCCGCCGCCGAAGGCGGAAAGCACGACGCTCTCTCCCCGATGGAGGTTACCCGAGCGCGCCAGTTCGTCCAACGCAATCGCAACGCTTGCCGCCGAGGTGTTGCCCGTTTGACCTATGTTCATAAAGCATTTCTCTTGGGGGATGCCCAGCTTTTTTGCCACTGCGCGAATAATCCTCTCATTCGCCTGATGGAATACGAAGTGGTTCACCTGCTCGGGCGTTTTCCCCGCCTTTTCCAGCACGGACAGCACGCTCATAGGCGCTTCCGATCTGGCGCGTGCTCCACAGCAAAGCGGAACACTTCTGTGCCGTTCATCTCAAAAGCCCTCGGCTTTGAGTCCCCTTCACGGCTTGCGAAGGGGTTGTTTGCGAAGTAACCCGCGCGGGCGGACAGTATATCGCTGTCGCCCATGGCTCCCGAGTCAAAGCAGAAGGCGCCCGACTCGCTCCGCTTAACGATTGCCGCGCCCGCGCCGTCGCCGAACAGTATGCAGGTGCGGCGGTCGGTGTAATCGACTATCTTCGAGAGCATCTCGCACCCGATGACGAGCGCGTATCTATCCTCAATGCCCTCCAGAAGCGCATGGGCAGTTTTGATCGCGTAGACGAAACCGCAACATGCTGCGTTAACGTCTATTGCCATGATTTGTGCGGGAAGCTCGAGGGTCTTTTGCAGCAAGCAGGAGAGGGAAGGGGTAACGTAGTCACCGGTAATGGTGGCGACAGCCACCACTGCTATTTGTTCTTTTGCTATTCCCGCTTGGGCGATGGCTTCTTTTGCCGCTTCGGCGGCCATCGACAGGGTTGAGTCTTCCTCCCGGGCAATGGTGCGGCTGCTTATGCCTGTGCGGCTGGTTATCCATTCGTCGCTGGTGTCAACGATTCCTTCCAGCATGGAGTTTGTAACTGAAAGGGAAGGGACATATCGCCCCGTCCCCAGTATTGAAAGTCCTGACAAACTGTGGTACCACAGTTTGTCAGGACTTTCAATAC
>CALNBC010000410.1 GCA_937874755.1 uncultured Clostridia bacterium | reverse complement strand
GCTGTTGATTGTAGAAATGTTCACCCCGGGGTGAACATTTCTACAATCAACAGCCCTATACCGACTATCAGGCAAATGACCACCGGCAGTGAGAAGCCTTGTATGAATTCCATAAATGTAAGTTCCATTTCACTACCTCCATTTCTAATTGTATGATATCAGCCGATTTCGATACTGGATACCGATTCTCACTATATCCCTTGATTTTTTGGTTTAAATGTCGATATGGGGGGCAGCAATGCAAAGCCGCAACAAAGGTGGTAAAAGTCGGACTACTCCGCCCCTATGAATCCGACATGCTCGTAATCCCCGGGATTTTCGTAGGGGAGAATCACGGTGAAGCAGGTTCCCTCGTCGGTCAAATCCAATGTGACGCTTCCGCCCGCGTCTTCGGCGATGCCGCGCACTATGGCAAGCCCCATGCCCCTGCCTTTTCCCTTGGTGGACACGTCCGGCAGGAATATTGAGGGCTTGAGCGACTCGGGGACTTTTGTTCCGTTGTTGAATACAGATATTACTATTTCGCCCTTGCGCTCGAGCATGGAAACCTTGATGAGCGGCGACGCTGTTTTTTCGATTTCCTGGGCCTCGACGGCATTGTCTATCAAGTTGCCGAGCACCCTGCAAAGCTCCCATTGCTCTATGGGCAGCGTGTCCAGCCGGGTGGCGATGTCCATCTCGAAGCGGATGCCCCTACTGTCGCATATGTTCGCCTTGGCCTGGAGCAGCGCGTTCACCGCGGGCTTGGATGTGCGAAGCGCCAGACCGACGTTGCGAAGCTCCTGGCTGAGCCGCCCTATGTATTGCTTGGCTTCGTCTACCTCGCCCATATCTAGCAGGGCGGACATGACCTGCACGTGGTTCTTGAAGTCGTGCCGCTGGGCGCGAAGCTCTGTGTTTAAGTCCTCGAGTTCTGTGAGTGTCTTTTCTACCGTTTTAACCTGGGTGCAAGCGCCGATGAGGGACAGCGCACCTTCCACCGAAAGCAGCGCGCTGACGAAGGCGACGCCCGCGAGTATGTAGGCAGACATGGGAAGGTTCCCCCGCTGCCAAATCAGGATATAGGCAATAATGACCAGCTCAATTACGCTGAGCACGAGTAACGAGCGGGCCAGCTTCCATACTTCAACTCCGCCGGAGAAAGCCCTGCGGATTCTTCTGGTGAGGCTCTTGCACATGGAACCCTCCTATACGTTTCAAGTATACCAGAAAAACGGGCTAAAAAAAAGACAGCATGCACAGGTTGCCTAAATATACTTAAACTATACATTGCCCATATACGGTCTTTACATTGTTTAGTTACTGTTTTATCAGTTAGAAAATACTATGAATTGTGATCCGGCGGGTATGCTCCCATTCCGGATTGCCGAAAATGCCGCCAGTTGGCCTTTAGGTGTTCGCCGTTAACCTTCCCTTTGTGCCCTGGCGCGGCGGATGCACCTAAATCTTGCGGGGGCGTGAGCGCGAATGGTGTTTCTCTTCATGGAACGCACCCAGAGCACACGGGAACGGGCGGCGAAACGACGTATCATCGGAGTGCACCTCGTACTATGTAATATTGTCGGGAAATTTGCCGAAAGAATTATAGCACGTTGTTACCGGAAATACAACAGTGGGTGCGCGGCAAGAAGTATGCAACGTTAATTTCTTTATAAACTACCCGCAAGTAAAGAATAAGAACATCAATAAAAAAACACACCGCTGTTAGACAGTCTGTTCTACTGAAAAACAAACGGAGTGTTAAATATCATCGGGAACGTTCGTTGACGCAGATTTACTAATTGAGGTTCCCTCCATTCCAGGTAAAGCCTGAATAACGAAAAAAGACCGGTGCACAGCCGGTTTTTTGCATTTGAAAAGAGCCGAGCAAATCCATGCCCTCACGGTTCAGCCAGTCGGCAATCGCCCGGCCGCCGATGAATTTTTCATCCCTGGTCGGGCTGCTTTAACCTGCCGCAGCTTCTCCGACACCTGTTAGGGATACGCGGTCTGAAGACTTTGTCAAAAATATAGTGTAATTCTGCCGTATTTCTGCTACAATACCAACCGCAGAGGGATATATTGTTGGAATTCCCACGAACTGAAGGGATATGAATCAATTATCGGGCTACCCACATATCTGGCAGTTGCCGTTGCAGATCGTATTGATTGGCATCAACGCTTCTTTTTCGATGGCCGGAAGACAGGCGAGTAACACGCGTGTCGTCATTCCCTCGTGTGGCGCAGAAAATTGCAGAAGGACAACGGTAGAATCAAACCCGTAAGGAAACCTGCTGTTCTTTTGTTTACATAATACTAACAATCACAAGGAGCAAAAAATGAAAAAGACGATTAGCCTATTGTTGGTGTTTCTTATGGTCCTGGGAACGGTAGGCTGCACTCAGAACACAGATACGCCGGACAACTCGCCTGAAGCCACAGAATCGCCTGCGCCTTCCCTGGAAGGAACAGTAGCAGACGGAACCTTCACGGCAGTCTCCAGGGGTATGAGCGATGGTCTTAAGGTCGAAGTAACATTCGCTGGCGGCAAGATCAGCGATGTGAAGATCGTTGAGCATAGCGAGACTGCGTATATCAGCGATCCCGCAATCGAACAGATGCCGGCAAAAATCGTTGCAGGCAACAGCGTCAATGTCGATGCAATTGCAGGCGCGACGTTGACATCAAACGGAATCATCGAGGGCGTCAAGCTGGCGATTCTTGATGCAGGCGGCAAGGTTGAGGACTTCTTGGCTGAAACTGCGGCTGCCGAGCAGCAAGCCGTCACGATGGATGTCGATCTGGTCATAGCAGGCGGCGGCCTATCCGGTCTGACTGCCGCGATCATGGCAGCAGAAAAAGGAGCGAACGTGCTTCTTCTGGAGAAGACCGCACAGACCGGCGGCAGCCTTGCGCTCGCCGCAGGCAATTTCATCAGCGTCAACAGCGAGCTTGCGAAAGAGTATGGCGTGGAAGATAACAAGGAAGACGCGATGACCCTTTGGCACAAGACTGCGGACTATGGTCCCGATGCGCCGACTCTGTATCCCGATTATGACCGCGTTGATTTCATGCTCGATCAGGTCGGCGATATTTTGGACTGGATGAAGGCTCACGGTGTGCCTTATTATAAAGCAAGCGAAGCCAATTCGAATAATATGGTCAAAATCTACACCGATGGTCAGGGTGCCGCTGTGGCAACGGCGCTGGATCAGGCCGCGCGCGATGCAGGCGTGCAGATTCTGGAGAACACTGCTGCAACTGAGCTGATCGTTGAAAACGGCGCAGTGGTGGGTCTTTTGGCTGAATCCGAAACACAAAAACTGACCGTCAACGCAAAGAACGTATTCCTAGCTACCGGCGGTTTTGGCAAGAATCCGGATATGGTCAATGAACTGACACCCGATTTTGTGGATGCAGTCACCGACGGTGGAGCAGGAAATACCGGCGACGGGTTCCGTATGGCGGAAGCTGTCGGAGCAGTCGTGTATGAGGACCCATGGGTCATCGGGGCGGGTATCATCGTCGACCCTGCATTGTCCAACGCGGTTGAAAGCACGAGCGCCCTTGCGTATAAGGACAAAGTCCTTGTCGATTCTACCGGCAAGCGGTTTGTGTCGGAGGATACTGGTATCCCCACTGTGATCAACAACGCGGTTGCGATCAGAGAAGGCGATGTCTATGCAATATTCGACAGCGGCAACGATGAAGCGAACCTCGTATTAGAGGCTGGCGTTGCTGCCGGTGCTGTGTTCAAGGGCGAAACTGTTGAAGCGCTGGCGGCATCCGCAGGTATAGACGCGGCAGCACTCGCACAAACCATCAATGCATACAACGGATATGCAACGGCTGGTGCGGACGCGGAATTCGGGAAGAACGCTGATAACATCACAGCCTATGGAGATGGCCCGTTCTATGCGGTCGTTTATAAGCCGCGCCAGATTGGCACCATTGCCGGCGTCGTCACCGATTATGAAGGGCGTGTTCTGGATGCGAACGGCAATAGCATCATAGGGCTATACGCAATCGGCGAGATGTCAAATCGCGAGTATTACAATCAGGCTTATGTCGGTGCGGCTTCTCTTTCGCTGTACTCCATTGCAGCCAAGCTTGCAGTTGAGAGCGCGATTAAGTAATCGATGGCAACGGCACAGAGCGATGTAGACTGACTCATGCCCCGCAAGGTTTCCTTGCGGGGTTCTTGTTTTCCGAACGGCAAGCGGGGTTGCCCGCCGCGCGTTGTGGAGACGATGCTGCGGATGTATCTGCCGGCCAACTGGTTTACTCTCTCGGATGAAGGCGTAGAGGACGCGGTCTATGACAGTTATGCGTTCCGAAAGTTCATGAAGGTTGATTTTCTGGGCGAAGAACAGGTTCCTGACGCAATCACGCTGTGCAAATTCTGCAAGCTGCTCAACGATAACAGAATCAAAAATCAGACTGCATAAAGCTCTACTGTGGTCTGCAATGGTTTTTAATCAGCGGTTACCTAGAAAACTTTTTTCCGATTCACTTCAACCGTTGGGGAAGAGAACATTCGTGCGCTCGTTTGAAACGCCAAATGTCTTTTTGAACTCCTTTAGGTAGTTAGAACGCCTGTCGATGACGCACTCTCTCAAGTCCTCAATTTCGCCTTTCCAGCGGGAAACGGAGGAAGGCCTGCCCCAGCGGTCGATGTGGTTCGTCATCTCGGGCTCTAGCATCGCGGTCATGCCGTCGAGTATGCCCACAAGGCGGTCGGTGGTCAGCACGGTGTTCATGACCTCGGCGAAGCGCGTGATGAAGCGCTCACGCCAGGCTGGGTTCTTGTAAAACCCGTAGTAAAGCCCCATGTCCACAAAGTTGCGATTGCCTTCTTCATCGGGTACGCCGACGTAGATTACATCGGGTCTGAAGAACATTCCGAACACGCTGCGCGAGGGATTGTTGCCGTGCAGTCCCCAGTCGAGGTCGAAGAACACAGGCCGCCACTTGAGCGAACCGTCGGTGCTGCCCATGTATTTCTGGTTGTACGCGTCCGCATTGGAGAAGAAGCACTGGGCGATGAGGTAGTCGATGAAAGCGTCCTCGTCCGCCTTGGCGGCGTATTCCTCGTAAATCGAGTCGGAGGACGTATCCCTCGCCGCGAGGGCAAACAGGCTCTTTATTCCTCTGTTGTTGCCCACGCCGTTGTAGACGTATGTGTTGGAGCGCACACCCTGCACGACGCTCGGATCGACGCCGTACTTGCCCGCAAAGTAGTCCTCGTTCTGGTTCTCCTTGAACTCGTAAATCCCCCAATACTTGCCGTTGATGTATACGGTGACAAAAGTCGCTTGGGCATTGTCTATGTTCATGCCGTTTACCGCCATATTGCAGTAAGCGTCGCGAAGCAGGGTAACCTCTCTGTCCTGCCCGAAGTTGCGAAGGTCGAAGGACGAGAATTCCTTGACGCCGTAGCCCTCGAAGAAGGGGTAAGTCACCGAGCTTTGCCCGTAACCCCCGCGAAGGCGCAGTTGGAATGTGCGCTGGGGGTAGAGCCTCGTGCCGTTGCCGCCTATGCGCATTCCGACGGGGAAGCGCACCCCCAAAGCGCCTTCCGCCGTGTAATACTCGGCGTACCCTTCCCTCTCCCGCGTGTCCCGCCTGTTCTCGCTGGCGCTGATGAAGGAAAGGTCGGATTCGTCAATCGAGAGGCAAATTATGGGCATCGTGTGGGTTTCGAAAAGGTAGGTCGCCGCAATCTGGTCGCTGATGAGCAGCCCTTCTGCCTTGGCGACCGCCTTGACGCTGGTAGACCTACTCACCTTGATGGGTTCGGTGTAGACCTTTGAATTCGTAGTGGGCTTGGAGCCATCCGTAGTGTAATAGATGGTCGCCCCAACGCTTGCGCAACTCATAGTCAGCTCGAATTCGCCCGAAGTGTACCCACCCTGTTTGGAGAATACCGGCTCTGCTGTGTACCCGTTTATGGGCGAATCGCCGTTGGGCTCGCCCGGGGTGGCGGAGGCGAATATGCGCCTCGTGCCGCCTGACGAAATCCCTGTGCTGTACCCAGGGCGCAGCAGCCCCGTCGCGTAGCGGTCGACTGTCCTGCCCGCGGAATCGAAAAGGTAGAGGTTCTCGCCGGAGGATGAGATCGAAATGCCGTCGTCTACCACGATGTAGCCACCTGCCGCAAGGGTACCCGAAAGTTCCACTCCCTTTGTTGGATCAGGCGAAGGAGAAAGCCGCCACGCTGAAAGATCCACCGCTTCGCCGCTCGCGTTGTGCAGCTCTGCCCAGTCAGCGTGCCTGACGTTTACGGGCTTTGCGGCGGAAACCTCACTAATATGCACCGAGGGCGACGCCGCCTCCATCGCCTCGGCCAGCTCCGCAAAGCTAGCGGTGGTGTTAGCCGCGCCGGGGGTGGGCTGAGCGAAGTAAGCCCACTGTTCGTCTGCATTCACCCCAAAGGACACGTTCTTGCCGCTCTCGGGGTTTATGGGGACGGTCTGCACCATTCCGGTGCGCCTGTCCGCAAGGGTAACGCAAGTGTCCGCATCGCCGAGCTTGAACCGCGTGTGCAGTTCGCCCTCGCGCACGTCCCTGCCCGACAGGAATACCACGAGGTATTCGTCTGGGGCAAGGGAGATGTCCGGCAGCATCCACTTAAAGCGCTCGCCTGCATCGTCCGACAGCGCGTAGGAGGACAGCGAAACAGCCGCGCCCGTCGGGTTATAAAGCTCGATCCAGGGCGAACGGTCGCCGAACCCGTCCACTAGGGAATACCTGTTGTCCCTGAGCATCTCGTTGATGCGGACGGGGGTAATGCCCTCCTCTATAATCGCCTTCGCCTTGGCGGCGGCATCGTCGTTCGCCGCTCCCGGCGTGGGCGCGCCGAAATACACGGTTTCTCCCGCGCTGTTCAATCCGACGGAGAAGCCTGCTTCCATATCTAAATCCCAATTGAGTTCGGAAAGGGCGTTCCCAAAGGAGTCGTACAGAGCGATGAAGTCCTCTTCCCTGTTGATGCCGAAGGAGAGCGAGTGCCCGCCTTCCCCGTCCGAAAAGGGGAGTTGAATGTATTCTCCCGCATTGAGGGTCAGCGCGGGCAGGCGGCATTTATCCTTGGCGAACTCGTCGTCGGTGATAAAGTGCTGCGAAAGCTGCACAGGGTCTGTGCCGTAGTTGTATAGCTCCACCCAGGTGAATTCGTTGCCCACACCGTAGGGCAGACATTCTGTTACGCGCAGCGTGCCCCCCGCTTCGGGTTCGTTTAAGTCGGCGACGGTCTCGCCCGAATTGGGCGCATTGGGGGTGGGCGTTGTCCTGGTAATAAAGGAAAAGCTGCGGTCGGAATACACGGTAATCACAACGGGT
>CALNBC010000409.1 GCA_937874755.1 uncultured Clostridia bacterium | reverse complement strand
GGGGTGTGCTTGTGCGTCGAATAGACGCAGCACTTGAAGGGGAATTCGCCCTTGAGCTTCTCCCATATATTCGGCTTGCCGTAGTCCATGTCCAGCGTGAGCATAGAGCGCGCCAGCACACAGCCCTTTTTGCGCCTGCCCTCTTGCAAATGCCCGCCCACAAAGCCGCCCACGTCCTTTATATCGTCCTGCTCGCCCTTCTTTTTGGCGCGGTATTCCGCGACTGTTTCTGCTGTGCGGATTGTATTGCCCGCCTTTTTGCAAAAAACCTCCCAACTCACGTCCCTGTTCTTCCATAGCTTCTCCATGCGGCTGCTGCCGAGCGCTATTTTCATGCGCAACCTCCTTATTTTGGCGACGGGCGCCGTTCTGGAGGTATTGTAAATAGGCGGGGGCGGCATTTAGTGGCATGGGTGGGACTGCGGCTCCTTGTCCTTTTGCTTTGCAGTTGCTTAATGCTATAATAGTTTGGCGATGGTACACCAACCCGAACGTGAACCGTATATATGGAGGCACAATGCTGGAACGATTGAAAAAAAGCCCGCTGTTCGCAGGGATGAGCGATTCCGATATTACAAACTGCCTGGAATGCAGCAACGCAAAAATCGTGCCCTATGAAAAAGACCAAATAATATTCCTTCAGCACGAGCTGCCTGAGAAGCTATATGTATTGCTTGACGGCTCCATAGCGGTTTGCAGCGATTCGGTATTGGGAAAGCGCAACATAGTTGCCGCATTTACCCAACCCGGAGAGCTCTTTGGCGAAGTCTTTTTGTTTATCGAAAAAAACGAATACGACAATTACGCCCAGGCGGCAGAGGGCGCAACGGTTCTGGAAATGCCCAAACGGTTCCTGTATCAAAGCTGCGCTAATAACTGCGGGTATCATACCAAACTTATTTCCAATATGCTGTCCATACTCGCCCAGAAGGCATATTACCTCAACAAAAAACTGCAGATTGTATCCGGCTCAAGCCTGCGTCAAAAGATTGCCCGCGCGCTTTACCAAAACTCATCTGCGGACGGGAGCGTGAAGCTCGGAATGAACCGCGAGGAGCTGGCGGATTATTTGAATGTTGCGCGGCCTTCCTTGTCCAGAGAACTCATGAAAATGCAGGACGATGGGCTGATAAAGGTGTCGGGTAAAAGAATTGTGATTCTCGACAATGACGGTATAAAGGGCATTTTATGAAATTTGTAATCCGTAACAAATGTTACGCTGTTTCGGTTGCTTTTCTGTTATGCTGAATGCAATGAAACTAATGTTGCATTGACATACAAACGAGAAGGAGCTATCCATGGAGAATAAGATGTTTTGCTACCAGTGCCAGGAGGCCGCGGGCTGCACAGGGTGCACCAGGGTCGGAGTATGCGGCAAGAGCCCGGAAGTTGCGGGTATGCAGGACCTGCTAATCTACGTTACAAAGGGCTTGTCTGCAGTTGCCGACCGCCTTCGCGCCGAGGGAAAAGCTGTCGGCCAAAGCACCAACCGCCTTGTTACCCGGAATCTGTTTGCCACTATTACAAATGCGAACTTTGATGAAGAAGCTATAGTCGAGCGCATATATGCAACTCTGAAGCTGAAAAAAGAACTCCTTGAACAGCTTGCCGATTGCAGCAACCTTCCCAAAGCCGCTCTTTGGGAATCCTCTGACCGGGGCGAATTTGCAGCAAAGGCGGCAGAGGTGGGCGTACTCTCCACAAAGGACGAGGACATCCGAAGTCTACGGGAGCTGATAACCTATGGCCTTAAGGGGCTTTCG
>CALNBC010000408.1 GCA_937874755.1 uncultured Clostridia bacterium | reverse complement strand
CATCATGAAGCTGACCGCCCAAGACCTTTTCGTCTATAATGCGGTCTGCGATGCCGTAGTCGAAAAGGTCTTGGGCGGTCAGCTTCATGATGCCGCAGGCCTCCTTGGTGCGGGAAGAGTCCTTCCAGAGTATGGACGCGAACCCCTCGGGCGACAGCACCGAATAGACAGCGTTTTCCAGCATCAGAATTCTATCGGCGACGCTCAAGGCGAGCGCGCCGCCTGAACCACCCTCGCCAGTGACTATGCATACTATGGGAACGGCAAGGTCGCTCATCTGGTACAGACACTGGGCGATGGCTTCGCCCTGACCACGCTCCTCCGCTTCTTTTCCGGGGTATGCACCCGGCGTGTCGACAAATGTGATTATCGGTCGGCGGAACTTTTCAGCCTGCGCCATCGCGCGTTGCCACTTGCGGTACCCTTCCGGTCCCGGCATTCCAAAATTGCAGTCGATATTCTCGGTCAGCGAGTGCCCTTTGCAGTGCCCCGCTACCGTGACGGGTATGCCGCAAAAACGCCCTATGCCGCATACTATTGCGTGGTCGTCGGCGAATCGGCGGTCGCCGTGTATCTCAAAAAAATCTGTTATAAGTGCGCTTATGTAATCGCGGGTGTTAGGTCGCCTGCTGTCTCGGGCAAGGGTTACCCGCTCGTGTGCAGTTATGCTCATGTTACCTCCTATGCAGCGATAACAGAGTCTTGAGCGTCTGCTGAAGCTCGCCTCTGGGGATTATAGCGTCTAAGAATCCGTGTTCGAGCTGAAACTCGCTGCGCTGGAAGCCCTCGGGAAGCGTCTGCCTAATGGTCTGTTCGATTACCCTCGGTCCCGCAAATCCAATGAGTGCGCCGGGTTCTGCGAGTATAATATCCCCAAGTGAAGCAAAGCTGGCGGTGACTCCGCCGGTGGTGGGGTGGGTGAGTACGGAGATGTACAACCCGCCCTCCTCCGAGAGCATCTTTATAGCCGCCGAAGTCTTAACCATCTGCATGAGGGAGAATATCCCCTCCTGCATGCGCGCTCCGCCGCTGGCGGAAAAGATAATTAGCGGTAGGCATCTGTCCTTTGCGTATTCCGATGCCAGGGTGATTTTTTCACCCACCGCTGTACCCATACTCCCCATGAGGAAACGGCTGTCCAGCGCGGCGCAAATTACTTTGGTTTTACCTATGGTTCCAGTCGCGCAGACGCACGCGTCCGAAAGACCTGTCTTTTCGGAAAGTTGGCATAGTTTTTCCTCGTAGCCGGGGAAGTCGATGGGGTTTTTGGGGCGTATGTTTGTGAACAGCTCGCGCATAGTGCCGCGATCCAGCACAAGGCTTATCCTTTTTCTGGCCGATATAGGCAGGTGGTAGCCGCATCTTGGGCAGACGGAAAGATTCGCCGCGAGGGTCGCGCTGACATGATCCGCCTGACATTCCGGGCAACGCACATACTGCGTTTCAGCCTCTAGTTTGGCAGTTTTGCTTTTTGTTCGAGTGCTGCGAAGCGTAGCCAGTTTGTATTTGCGATCCGCAAATATATTTTCCATTAAAGCATCATCTCCTTCTTAATAGGAGTGAGTAGGCGGGATAGATTGTTCTCGAGGAACGACGTATCGTAGTTCCCCCGCATAAAATCGGGATTGTAGAGTATCATGTACTGCAATCCGAGGTTGGTTTTGATTCCTTTTACCAGAAATTCTTCCAGTGCGCGCCGCATACGGTAGATTGCTTCGTTGCGGTTTCTGCCGTGCACGATGACCTTCGCTATCATCGAGTCATAATATGGGCTTATCGTGCAGCCCGTATAGAGTGCAGTATCCACCCGGACGCCGTAGCTGCCCGGCAAATGCAAAAACTCGACAGTGCCAGGGCAGGGAGCGAAGTTGTTTTCCGGGTCTTCGGCGTTTATGCGACATTCAATCGCGTGACCATTGAATCGAATATCCTCCTGGCCGTATTCGAGGGGCATGCCGGAGGCTATGCGTATCTGCTCGCGTATCAGGTCGATTCCGGTAACCATTTCAGTAACGGGGTGCTCGACTTGAATTCGCGTGTTCATCTCGATGAAGTAAAAGTTGCCGTCGCCGTCCATCACGAACTCGATGGTGCCTGCGTTGCGATATTCCGCGGCTTTTGCGGCGCGCACTGCGGCATCTCCCAGCTTGTGCCTTAGCGCCGAATCCACCCTGCGCGAAGGGGATTCCTCGAGTATCTTCTGGCTGCGGCGCTGGAGCGAACATTCCCGCTCGCCAAGATGCACCACGTTGCCGTGGCAGTCTGCGAGTATCTGCACTTCTATGTGCCTGGGGTTTGCGATGAGCTTTTCGATGTATAGAGTTCCGTCTCCAAAGGCTGCAAGCGCTTCCCCGGCGGCGGATTCGAATGCGGACTTTACCTGAAATTCATCCTGCGCTATGCGTATGCCCCGTCCGCCGCCGCCTGCACGAGC
>CALNBC010000407.1 GCA_937874755.1 uncultured Clostridia bacterium | reverse complement strand
GCATACCTTATTTGTTGCATCATTAATAAATAAGGTATGCGCAAAACGCATACCCGTCACTTCAATGGTGAACACCGGTTTACCTTTACGATGTCCGCCTCTTTTTGTTTCCCTGAGTGCCTGCTATTTTGGTCAGTAAATCCACAAACAAGGGTAAAGAGGGGTTCACGTTGCCCTTCATATACGCCAGGGCATAATCGACCGAAGCGTCTATACCGTAGATGGAGCGCGTCGCAAAGCTATCGGGTAGCCCTTCGGCGCAGCCCGATGCCATTACTGCAATGCCGTTGCGGGAAATCATCGAGAGCAGCATGTCTTCTTTGTTGTTCTCAAACAACGCATAGTTTGGCATAAAGCCGTTCTCCATGCACGCCTTCATCACGGCGTCGTAAGCGCGGGGAGCAATCGAGCGCTCGAAGGCTATGATGGTCTGACGCTTCAAGTCCTCTACGGACAACTGCTTCTTGTCCGCCAAAGGATGCTCCCGTGGCATTACCAGAGTCCAGCACATGGGCTTTATCGGTATTTCCACCAGCCCCTTTACGTCATATAGTTCGCTCGTTATGGCGAGTATGGCGTCCGCCTCTTCGTTAATAAGTTGCTCCACCGCAGGACCCGAGCAGCCCCGCATAATCTGAATCGCTATCCCGGGGTGAATCTTGCGCATTTCGGCGCAAGCGGAAGCGACCAGTTCCCTGTCGTGCTCTCCGTCGCAAGCTATGCGGAGTATCCCCTCTCTGCCATCTCCAAAACGCAGCGTCTTTTCCTGCATCGCCTCGAGCCGCCGCACGATTTCGCGGATATCGGGAAGGCATGCGCTGCCCGCTTCGGTAAGGGACACACCGTTCGCTTTCCTTTCGAACAAGCGGACGCCCAATTCATTTTCCAATGAGGCAATCCGCCTGCTGACGGTTGATTGAGTTATAAACAGGCGATTTGCCGCTTCCGAAAAGTTCAGATGTTCAGCAACGACAATAAAGCATTTTAGCGAAGATATATCCATTTGCGAGAAACCTCTGTGTAATTTTATAAAGGTATTTGTATATCTATTATAATCCGCCTTCCTATAAAACACAATCGCAGGGAGTGCATTGTGCGCAAAGGGTAAATCTTCCAACGGCATATAACAAATCCCCCTATACTAGCTTTCCGGGTGCTGTATACCGTTGTTATCAATATTGAAGCCGGGGTGCAGCAGCTCATCTAGCATGACAAACTCGTAGCCTTTGGCGGTCAGCTCGTCTATCAGCGCGGGTAGGTACTCCACGATGCTCTCGGCGTTGTTGTGGCAGAGTATTATCGAACCCGGCGCGGTCTTTCTGAAAACAACTTCCAACACCTGCTCGGCGGTGCGCCCTTCCTTCCAGTCGAGGGTGTCTACGCTCCACTGGATGACCTGGTACCCCAAGTCGCGAAGCTTTTGCACCACGCGGTCGTTGTATTCGCCAAAGGGCGGGCGGAACAGCCTGGGAGTTGGCGCCCCCTGGGTAATCAGCGCGTCCTCCGTCGCTTTGAGCTCGCTCTGTATTTGCCCGTCCGAAAGGAAGGTGATC
>CALNBC010000406.1 GCA_937874755.1 uncultured Clostridia bacterium | reverse complement strand
CCGCCATGCCACATTCATTCGCCCACTCTTGAACAGCATTCATTGCGAGTACTCCCGACTCTTTTTGAATCGGGCAGTCGGCTATGGGCACTACGCGGTGGGATCGCTTGGCGAACAGTCCGAACTCGACCCCGTTCGCGCTATTCGCCGCCGGAAAAGCAGCCTTGTTCCTGTACCTCCACGGCGTATCCATACCGATCGCAGGGAGCACGTTAGGGTGGGCAAAGCCGCCTATGCGGGCAAGTGCATCCCGGACAAGACCGGTTTTATATTGAAGCTGTGCCTCGTATTGCAGATGCTGAAGGGTGCACCCGCCGCAACGGTCGAAATACGGGCATTTGGGCTCAACTCTTTCGGTTGAAGGTGCAATTATACGGTTCAACTTGCCAATCCCAAAAGATGACCCAACCTTTATAATCTTTGCTGATATTTTTTCCGAAGGTAATGCTCCCTCCACAAAAACTGCATAGCCTTCATATCTGCCAATGCCCTGCCCGTCATTGCCGAGAGCTGTAACTTCGAGTACAATATCTTGGTTTTTTGTTACTGGTACTGCCATATAAGTATTCTCCAATTAAAATTGCGCGGGTTGGTTACCCGCGCTTTTTGATGCTGGTATTGTCAGCACATTGCCAATATGTTGTTAAGGTTGTAAAGGTCATAATCGAAATCTCGCTTTATCTCAAGTGCTTCAGATAGATCCATATCGTAAATTTTGTTGTTTTTAATCCCGACTGCCCTGTTGTATCTTCCGTTCAGCAGGCATTGGACGGCATGCGCTCCCATTCGTGAAGCGATCACCCGATCGAACGCAGAGGGGTTACCCCCGCGCTGAGTGTAGCCGAGCACTATCGGTCTAACGTCAATGTCTGACTGGTCGCGTACATAGTCGCAGAAGTCCTTTGCTCCACCAGCTCCTTCGGCAATCATGAGTATGCTGGTCAGTTTGCCGCGCAGCCGGTTTCCGATTAGGGTTTCGCACGCCTTTTCGTAGCCGGTCTTCGCATCGACCTCGGGCACGAGTATGTAGTCCGCGCCGCCTGCTACCCCCGCGTGAAGGGCGATGTTGCCGCAGGCGCGACCCATTACCTCTATTACGCCTACGCGGTCGTGAGATCGCATCGTATCGCGTATCTTGTAGATTTCGTTTACGACAGAATTGACCGCAGTATCGAATCCGATGGTAAAATCCGTACAGGATATGTCATTGTCAATCGTACCCGGTATCCCAATGACCGAAATTCCCCGCTCGCTTAAGTCCATAGCCCCGTGAAAGGATCCGTCTCCTCCAAGATCGGAAGAGCGTCGTGTAGGGAAAGAGTGTAGAT
>CALNBC010000405.1 GCA_937874755.1 uncultured Clostridia bacterium | reverse complement strand
CATTGCGCCGCCTCGAACTGGAAGAATTGGTGCGCTCCACACCTAATAAGGGCATGGTGGTTATAGGCGTCACTCCGAAAGATGTGGACGACATATACGTAATCCGCTATTTGCTAGAAGGTCAGGCGGCCAGGTGGGCGGCAGAACGCTCCAACTCGTCAGACATTGCGCTCCTTTCAGAGAACGTTGACAATTTTGCTTTCTTCGTTCAAAAAGGCGACCATTTCGAGAAGTTAGCCCAACTCGACTCGGATTTTCACGATACGCTGTACTCCTCCTGCAAAAGTGGGGTGCTCTGTCATATTCTGTCCACCTTGCATGGCCATTCTTCTTCTGCGAGGTTGCAATCGCTTCGGATACCCCATAGAGCTGAGAGCACGCTGGAGGAGCACACGGCGCTTTTAGCCGCCATTGCAAAGGGCGACGGCGATACCGCTGAAAGACTTGCAAAGGTTCACATAACCCAAGCAAATCGTAGCCGTATCGGAAAAACCACCGAGGAGGACACACTATGAGCGCAACGAACTGCTATGGTGAACAGCTTGGTCGGGGAACGCACAATCTGTTTATATTAGGAGACGCTATCGCCAATTTGCCGCGGCTCATCGAATCCTATGCGGGTCTCATTCAAACGATATACCTCGACCCTCCGTTTCAAACAGGCAGCCGGTTCACATTAAGATTACAGCTCAGCGGTCATAAGCAAACCCCGGTTGCGATTCCCTCCTACGACGATAGCTTGCCCGCTGCAGATTATTATACCATGATGAACGAAGTGCTGAAAGGCTGCTACGAGCTTTTAAACGACAATGGCAGCCTTTTCCTGCACATAGACCCGAGAACCTGCGCACATCTTCGCATCATGCTAGACGGTATTTTCGGCGAAGATAACTTCGTAAATGAAATAATCTGGCACTACAAGAGCGGCGGACGCGCAAAAAACCATTTCTCCAAGAAGCACGATAACATACTTTTCTACCGCAAAACCAAAAAAGCTTATTTTGACATTTCCAGCATTGGCATACCTCGAGGCAAGGATATGCAAAACCACATGCGAAGAGTCACCGATGAGGAAGGCCGCGTAGTTTATACCATAAAATCCGGTGGCAAGACTTATACTTATTCGGAGGATACGCCAATTTATCCTTCAGATGTTTGGACGGATATCTCACACCTTCAGCAAAAGGATCCTGAGCGCACCGGATACGATACTCAAAAGCCCGAAGCACTGCTTAAGCGAATAATACTCTCTACCTCTCGCCCCGGCGACCTAGTGATGGATCTGTTTTCTGGAAGCGGAACCACGGCTTCCGCAGCTTCCAAAGCTGACCGCCGTTTCGTAGCGGTGGACTCCTCTCCCATCGCGCTTTCGTTGCTTCGAAGAAGGCTGTTGAGCAGGGAGCAGACTTTGATGGATAGCGAGCTCCCTGGAACGTTGCTTCTGTTTGACGTTGCCAAACCACCTAAAATCGGGCAACTTGAGTATACTTGTTCCAGGGCAAACGGTCGGGCAGACGTCACTCTCGCTTCATACACACCTTCAGTTGGGCTCGATACTCCGGAAGTTTACACCGGTTTGGCGCTGGTGGATTACTGCGCACTGGGCTTTGTTGATGACGGTATCTTCTTACCCTGTTCGTATAACATACGGCCTTTGCGCGGCGGCACTATCCCGAATTTATACCTTGCGCCAGACAAGCCCAATCTTGCCCTATTGGTGAGCGATGTCTTCGGCTGCCAGGGCATCATATCCATCGAATAAATTATCTCTAGCGCAAAGCGAGCATTACAATAAAGAAAGCAAAAAACGGCTGAAGGGCAGAAACCCTTCGACCGTTTTTGCTGTTATGGAACGACAATTCCGAACATTCGATATGAAGCTACACTTCTTCGATCTCCTTGAAGGGTATTTCGCAGTTCGGGCAAATCAGAGGCTCTCCGCTGTCGACGATCGCCGAATCGAAGTAGATGGTGTCGTTGCAATTTTTGCATACCATTTCCACAAATCCAGGGTCGTCGTCTTCATCGTCGTCTGGCCATGGAGTAAAATCAGACTCTTCTCCATAGACCTCGGCTTCGATGTACTCGATGTCTTCCTTGATGCTCTCCACAGATTCGGTCAGCTCGTCGATGCTGGTTTCGTTGCATTCCACAGAGTCGACGACTTCGTCGAGCGCGGCAATCAACGCAAGTAATAGTTTTCCTTCCTTTGTGGAAGAGTCGATTGCAAGACCGTCCGCCATTCCCCTGATGTAGGAAACCTGTTCTTTCAGATAACCCATGATGAGCCTCCTTTGGTATGTAGTCGTGCCACTAGAGTTAGACGCGCTCCATATATTCACCCGTACGGGTATCGACTCTTATTTTGTCTCCCGTGTTGACGAATAGAGGGACGTTGATCTTGTAGCCTGTTTCGAGCACAGCCGGCTTAATCGCGCCAGTAGCGGTATCGCCTTTGAAGCCGGGATCGGTTTCGGTGATGGTAAGCTCGACAAAGTTCGGGGCATCCACTGAGAATGCAGAATCCTTGAAGAAGGATACGGTTACGTTCATATTCTCAACTATGAAGTGCATGGTGTCTTCGACGATATCTTTATTCAAAGGGAGCTGCTCATAGGTTTCTGTATCCATGAAGTAGAACAGTTCACCATCGTTGTAAAGGTACTGCATCTCCTTGCGTTCGACATGCGCCCTGGGGAATTTGTCGTTGGGATTGAAAGTGCGCTCCAAAACATTGCCGGCAATTACATTCTTGATTTTGGTGCGTACGAAAGCTGCGCCCTTGCCGGGCTTAACATGCTGGAATTCGACAATGACCCAAACGCCGCCGTCGATTTCTATGGTTACGCCTTTACGAAACTCACCTGCACTGATCATGGGTGATTACCTCCGATGTAGATATAGATGTATAAGTAAAAAAAGTGTGCCCAAAGACATAAGCTCAAATTTATCCGATAATATTATACCGCTAACTGCCATTTAGCGCAACGCGCTGTTTTA
Source organism: uncultured Clostridia bacterium (assembly GCA_937874755.1). GTDB lineage: Bacteria > Bacillota > Clostridia > Christensenellales > CALWSW01 > CALNBC01. The sequence goes on along the minus strand of CALNBC010000405.1, from coordinate 8,408 downwards.
GGCTGTTCAAAGAGGCGATGTAGGACGCCTTCATTGACGCAGCGTCTTCCGCCATCGTGCCGTTCGATTCGCAGATTATGCGGGGAGTATACCCTCGCCCCGCAAGCAGCGGAGCCAGGAACTCAAACCTGGGTCCGTATTCGGTTTCTGCAAAGGTTCTGTGGCGCTTTTCTCCCATTTTTGTGAATTCTATGGTGGAAAAATGGATATGCATGTTCTTGGCTCTTTCCGCTCCGAGTCCATCCTCCAGCGCATCTAATACTTGAGCGAAAGCATCTGTGCTGGTGAGCGCGCCATTTTCCCTCGCATGGAGGTGAGCGAAATCCACTGCGGGAATAAGTCTGTCGTCCTCGGCACAAATCCTAATCATTTCGTCTAGGTTGCCGAACTGGTTTAGCTTTCCCATAGTTTCGGGACAAAATCTAATTGCACCCAGCCCTTCGGTATCCAATTCGTCCAGAATTTCCTTCAAAAGGGGCAAAGCCAGTTCCATAGCTCTTTCCCTGGACATCTTGGTCACGGCACCTGCATGAAAAACCGCTCTGTCCGCCCCCATCATGAGAGCGGCTTTTGCCGTCTCCGTAAAATAGCGCTTGTTCTTTTGCTTCCGCTCTTCATCTTCAACACATAGGTTGATGTAATACGGGGAATGAAGGCTCAATGCTATATCGTATTCTTCCATAGAAGTGCGGATAGCTTTGGCGGTCGCTTCAGTCATCCGCACCCCTCTTCCGAAGGAATACTCGAACGCGTCAAGCCCCATTTCAGCAAGGTATTCAGGCGCTTGGTATGTGTGTTTATAACCCTTGTCGTAAAAGCTCTCCGAATTGCCCGAAGGACCAAACCGTATACCCATCAATAGACCATCGCGGGCACAAAGACCTTGAAGTCTGCAGTTCCGCCGTCCTCCTTTACTGCTGTTCCAGAAAACATCCAGATTGGCTGCAAGGTGCCTTTTATCTCTTCCAGCCAGTATGCGGGCTCAACACTCGTCATATTCGCACTGACGGCGGTTGCCCAGAGCGTATGCGCTCCACCACCTGAGATGGCTAGCTCCCAAGCCTCCTGTTGGGATATAATCGCGACTGATTTGAACTCTTCGAAATCAGCACTGTACTTGTTAACCGAATAGACCGTTCCGTCGTACCAGAAGATTATTTCGACCTCGCAGCTTCCTTGTATCGTGCCGTTCGCTCCATTGGCGAGCATATACACCGATACCGAATTCGCAAGGTTCCCTTCAGAGTCCTTCTTTTTACCTGTCGAAACATCGTCAACAGAGTATTGATTGAAGGGAAGACTGCCGTTTTTTGTTATTTCGACCGCCATTTTTTCGTATTCGGTCAACGGCAACAGCACACCCTCGCCCGAAGCTATAAAGGAATTGTCGGTGTATTCCCATTCTCCGGTCGCAAAATAGTTCACAGACTTGCCTCCGTCGATTACCATTGCGCGCCTTTGAATATCGCTATCCTCGACAGATTGTGCACTGCCCGACATTCCAAATGCTACGGCTACCTTTTCCGCACCTTGTGCGGCGTCTGCCTGCGCGGTTTTGTAAGTCATCCCGCTCGAGCGTTCTGTGACAAGGCTTACGTCCATTGTGATGCTCGAAGGCAGCGGGTTGTCCGGCGTGAAGATGTTCAGCTTTTCAAATTCGCCTCCGCTGTCCACCGCGATGAGGGCGACGCATGCCAAATAAACCGCGAGCACAACAGCGAGGGAACCGATATGAGTTTTCCGACTCATCTGAGGTTCCGCAAAGAACTTAGACTTAACAAAGAACAGCTTGACGAAGGCGAAAAGCCCAAATCCTATCAGGATTCCCAGGAACGCGCCCACTGCACAATCCGCATTAAAGTTATGGAACACCAGAGTCGCCAATGCGGTTATCGCTGCGGCAAGTAGTGCAAAAACAGTCGCTTTTCCAAGCTTATCGCATTTTTTAAAAACCTTGGGAATCAAAAACCCGGCGGGCACGAGCGGCAGTACGTTCTTGGCAAAGCTTATCCATACCGCAGTATACCCTATCTCTCGAACCCTTGTCCACTGCATAAAAGGTATGTAAACGGGGTCTAGCCCCCTAGCCATCGAGACTTCAAACGCAAGCCCACCTACAAACAAGCCGAAAAAAGTGGCTATGGTGAGCGGCGAAGCTTGAAGCTTGTGCTTTCTGGACTTAAGGGCTAGCGCAATAGCAAACGATACTGTAAATCCGCCTACGGCAAAAACCGCAGCGTTTAGATATGTGTTTTCGAACATTAGACCTCCCTGCTAAATTGGACTTTAGACTAGCTTCGCTCCCAGGCAGCTCTTAAAGTGGTTCAGCGCAAAGGTATGCCCTTCTTGCGAGAAGGAAGCGACGGCATTTTGCGGTACGATTACGTCGTAACCAAGGTTGTACGCCCCTATCGCGGTATGCAGTATGCAGATATCTGTGCAAACGCCCGCCAGCTCCACGGCGTCCACTCCTAGCTCGTCCAGTTTTTCGGTCAGTGATGTGCGGACGAATGAGGAATAACGCGTCTTGTCCATCCAAGTTACCTGCTCCGGATGCTCGCGGGTCAGTTCTTCCAACGCCTTTGCGGTATTACCGTAAAGTTCCCTACCGGGAGAACCGAACTGGTTATGAGGCGGAAAAAGCTTGCTCTCGGGATGGGCCTTGTCGCTTTCGTAGTGAAGGTCCCTGAGCACGAATATCGGTTCCTTGGTGTCCTCGAATTCCATTATGAGGTTTACGATAGCATCGTCGATTTCCTGCCCAGGCTTGCCACAGGTCAGCTTCCCATCGTCTGCGACGAAGTCATAAGTGTAGTCGATTATCAATAGCGCCCTTTTCATTTGTACTCCTCCTGTTTTATATTATTTTATTTTTCCACCGTATGTTTCGGCGATAAGTTCTGCTACTGCCGCAGCTTCTTTATTGACGATATCCTCGTTCTCGCCCTCCATCATAACACGTATCAACGGCTCGGTTCCCGAAGTGCGAACCAGCACCCTACCCTTGCCTCCAAATACCGCTTCAGCGCCGCGTATTCTCTCGGTTATGTGTTTGTTATTGGCGTACGCCCTTTTAGCCTCTTCAGGCACGGCAACATTTACCAGTATCTGGGGATAAATTTCGATTGCATGGGCAAGCGTCGAAAGCGGCATGCCCTTTTTCACTACGACGGACAGGAGTTCAAGCGCGGAAAGAATGCCGTCCCCGGTCGTGTTTTTATCCAGCAAAATAAGATGACCGGACTGCTCTCCGCCGAAGTTGTACCCGCCTGCCAGCATACGCTCAAGGACATATCTGTCTCCTACGTCTGTTATTTCTACGTTTATGCCGTCCCCTCGCAGGGAATTGACCATCCCGATATTGCTCATTACGGTGGTTACAAGGGTGTTTTTGCTGAGGGTTCCTCTGCGAGACATATCCCTTGCGCAAAGCGCCATAATTCTGTCTCCGTCTACTATTTCGCCCTTCTCATCTACTGCAATCAGCCTGTCCGCGTCTCCGTCAAATGCGAGCCCCACATCCGCTTTGTGCTCAAGCACAAGCAACTGCAAATTTTGGGGTTTTGTAGAGCCGCAATCGTCATTGATGTTGACTCCGTTTGGCGATATGAAGCAGGGAATTACTTCTGCCCCAAGTCGACAAAAAACCTCTGGGGCTATGGGAGTAGACGCGCCGTTTGCGCAGTCAAGCACAATTTTAAGGCCATCCAGCCTAATGTCCGACGAATCGACAAGATGATTTATGTATTCCGCAGCACCAGAAGGGAAAACTGCGATCCTGCCGATATCCCCGTTTTCGGGGAGTTTTTGAGAGCGCTTCCCCAGCACGATTTCTTCGATGCTATCTTCCACTTCGTCGGAAAGTTTAAATCCACTTTTGCTAAACCATTTGATTCCGTTAAATTCATAGGTGTTGTGGGACGCGGAAATGACTACGCCCGCATCCGCGCCATGCTCCCTAGTGAGGTAAGCAATTCCGGGTGTCGGGATAACTCCAACGTCTGCGGCCATCGCCCCAGCGGAGCATATTCCGGCCATTAGAGCATTTAACAGCATTTCACCGGATATTCTCGTATCCCTGCCGATTATTATAACGGGTTTTTCCGTTCCTTTCGTAAGCACCAATGCACCGGCTTGGCCAAGCTTGAACGCCAGCTCGCAGGTGAGATCCCTGTTAGCGACGCCACGGACTCCGTCAGTGCCGAACAGTCTTGCCATTATTGTCCTCCGTCAAATAGAAATTACAACTGCTATCATACCATTATATACGGTTTATTGGATATTATAAATCTGTAAAACAAGAAAAAGCCGACATTGCTAAAGCTTTGTCGGCTGATACTTTGTTGTTTAGTCTTCCAATTTAGGGAAGAGATCCGCCAGTGAAGTGGTTGCACTCTCTACCGGAGGTATCGATACGCGCTCGTGCGATTCGACTTCTGGTATGGAGAGTTCCGGATCGTTCATAATGAAGTCCTCGATGGGAGGCATTTCTTCAAGCAGAACCTCGCGGCGGCTTAGGCTGATGCGCTTGGCTTCGGGATTGACATCCAGCACCTTTACGCGCACCATCTCGCCTACCTTAAGCTCGTCCTCAACCTTTGCTATGCGGGTTGTGGCGACCTGGGAGATGTGAATCAGACCGTCTATCGTGGGTTCCAGTGAAACAAACGCGCCAAAAGGTACGATGCGGACAACCTTGCCCTCTACAATTGAGCCTACGGGGTAACGCTCTGCCGCGGTGGTCCAGGGTTTAGGCTGGAGCTGCTTATAGCTGAGCGATACTCGTTCTCTATCAGCGTCAACAGAAAGTATGAGCACTTCGATCTGATCGCCGATTTTCAGCACATCGGAAGGGTGCTTTACGCGCCCCCAGGCCATCTCGGTCACATGGATAAGGCCGTCCACGCCGCCGATGTCTACAAAAGCACCAAAATCGGTGAGCCTGCGAACGATGCCGTTAATGCGGTCACCCGCCTTAAGAGACTCCCAAAGCTCTTTCTTCTTTGCTTCTGCTTCAGCAAGCAGGACCTTCTTCTGGGATGCGACAACGCGCTTTTTCTTATCGTCGACTTCGATTACCATCAGGCGCATAGGTTTGCCGACGTATTCGTCCAACTTTTCTACATAGCGCGTGGAAACCTGAGACGCGGGCACAAAGGCGCGAATGCCGTCAATGCTTGCAATAACGCCACCCTTGACGACTTCTTTGCATATAGAGTCGTATACAGCGGACTCGCCTTGCGCAGCCTGAATGAATCTCTCCCAAGCCTTTTTAGATTCAACGCTCTTGTGCGACAGCAGAACATTGCCTTCACCGTCATTAACTTTGACGATTTCGACTTCGATCTCGTCGCCGACCTGAACCATTTCGGCGGGATCTGCGTCTGTGTCCGCGGCGAATTCACTCTTGGGTATAAAACCGTCGGATTTATAGCCTATGTTGACGCACACTTCGTTATCTGTTATCTGAACGATGGTTCCTGTCAGAATCTGTCCATTCCTGATACGGACAAGAGTCTTTTCGAAAGCCTCGGTAAAATCGTCCGAAATAGCTTCAGATTCGGCAGCTGCATTAACTTCGGGCTCTTGAACTTGAACGGTTTCTTCGGGTTCAATGGGCTTTGCGACTTCAGCGGCAGCGGCCTCTGCAGCCTGAATCGCGGTGTTTTCGAGTTCGCTCATACTGGTTAGTACCTCCACAATCATGCATTTCGGCGTCGAAGCGCCGGCGACAATACTAATTATATCATGTATCACCAAATTTGCAAGTATAGAAGTAAAAGCTTTCGAATTTTCGATACAATATATGTTTTCACAGTACCGTCGGCAAATCTGCGCAAGTTTTTGAGTGTTGGAACTGTGTTGCCCGCCTATTACCACAACAGCGTTGGAAGTCTTGGCAAGCTCTTCAGCCTCGCGCTGACGCTCTTCGGTCGTAGTGCATATTGTGTCGTGTATAACATACTCATCGACCCTTTCGGGAAGTGCAAGAATCACTTCGGAAAATTGCAATTTGGATATGGTAGTTTGCGCTACGACCGCTGCTTTTGCAATATGCGGAAGGTCAAGCACCTCATTTTTGGAGGATACTACCACAGCGCCTTTCCCCGAACGGGCACGAATTCCGATAACTTCGGGGTGGTTGGCATCCCCGACTATTATCACAGTTTTCCCTTCTTTTGCTTCTCTTTCCACAATTTTGTGGATTTTACTTACAAAGGGACATGTGGCGTCATGAACAATTAGGCCTCGCTTTTGGCAGTCTAAGATTACCGAAGGAGTAACCCCGTGGGATCTGACCACAATATTTGCGCCTTTTTCTATGTTTTCTGGCGAGTTTGCGGGAATCGCTCCCCGTTCTATAAGGTCATTCACCACACCTTTATTATGGATGAGTTCACCTAGAGTATACACCCTTTCATTGTTCTGCAAAAGCTCTTCTACTTTGTCTATCGCGCGCTGCACACCGAAACAGAATCCGCAATGTTTTGCGACCTTGACAATCATTCTTCGTCCTTTCCGGAAAGCGCGATTATTTCTCTTCGAATTGCAGCGGTCATGGCTTTGAGTCTTACACTTTTGTCAGCGTCCGGTTCAATTTTGGAGATATTCAAAGCGGGCGCGAAAACAACGCGCTTCCTGCCCTTGGTGTAACCCTTTTGTATATAAGCAGGGTAAACTTCGCTTCCGCAATGGCTCGCAATAAAGCTCGCCCCCTCTTGGAGGGGAAGCAGTTTGCCCTTCCTACTCCGCGTTCCTTCCGGAAAAATAGCCAGAATGCCACCGTCTTCCACCACTCGCATGCACTTTCTTACTGCGGTGACATCCACCCTTTTTCGGTGAACGGGTATTGCATTGAGATGTCTGATGATGAATCCTAATATAGGAATCCGGAACAACTCTTCTTTGGCTAGAAAATGCAGTGTTCTGTCAGGCAGGCAAATGGCAAGCAACAACGGATCCCGCAGTTGGATGTGGTTGCACACCATCACCCCGCCATTTTCGGGGACGTTCTCTATCCCCTCGGGTTTGGGTCTCCACAGGAGCCAAAGAAGAGGACGCAAAAGGCGCACAGCGAACTTATAAAACGTCACTTTTGTTTTCACCCTCTTCGATAATTTCTAAAATTACTGCGACTACCTGCTCTAGGGTCATATCCGTAGTGTCGATCAAGTGCGCATCCTCTGCCTGTTTAAGCGGCGAATGGACTCTATGACTGTCATCGTAATCTCGCTTGATTATCTCTTGTTCAAGCTCTTCAATCGACTTTGCGGGAACACCTTTTTCGACTAGCTCTTCATTGCGCCTTTGGGCGCGGGTTTTTGCCGAAGCTGTTATGTAAAACTTATAAGGCGCGTCTGGCAGTACCACAGTGCCTATGTCCCGTCCGTCCATTACCACGTTATTGCCCTTTGCTATCTCTTTTTGCTGGGCGACAAGCCTTTCGCGCACGGCGGGTATCGCAGAAATTGCCGAGGCGTGCAGCCCGCACTCCGCGGTGCGTATTTTATCGGTTATGTCTTCACCGTCTATAAAAAGGCGCTGATCGCCGTCTTTATATGCCACAACCAGCTTTGTATTCTCAAGCATGGGGAGAACCTGGGATTCATTCCCCGGATCCATCCCCAGCGCTGCAGCTTTGTAACCTAGTGCGCGATACATAGAACCCGTGTCTAAGTATAGCAATCCCAGTCTTTTTGCTACGGTTTTTGCAGCGCTACTCTTCCCCGCAGCTGCGGGTCCGTCTATTGCAACAGATATCAATGCTGCCCTCCAGAGTGTTCAGATTGCCCTGTGCCCAAGGCCGATGGCTATATCGTCCAAATGCAATACGCCAATACCGAAAAACATACAAACGGCAATATTCCCAGTTGTTCTAGCTATACCGATCTTGCCGCCAACGTTGAAACCGATAGCTTTGCTCGATATGATAGATAGCGCCTCCCGCGCCGCGCCGGCAACGGCACCTTCAAGGTGGTATTCGTTGTCTATGAGTCCTTCTCTTTTAGCAGCGACAACCGCCCTTTCGATGATTTTGCCCACTGAGGTTACGAAATCTCCGCCAAAATCAACAGCTGCTGCCTTAATCCCTTCATCCATTAGCTTTGACTTAAGCTGCCGCTCTTCCTGGCGGTCGACAGTCATAGCAATGGATATTGCAGCGCGGGCGACGATCTTGGTGTCGTAAATTGAAGGCTCCGACATAACAGGTTCCTCACTTGTCGCTTATGGATTTCCCTGCAAGATACCCTGTTGAAAAGGCGATTTGCAGATTGAATCCGCCGGTCAGCGCATCAACGTCGATAACTTCGCCGGCAAAAAATAGTCCTTTGACGATTTTGGATTCCATGGTTGAGGGATTAATCTCTTTTACAGATACTCCGCCCCGGGTGATCACTGCCTCCTGT
>CALNBC010000404.1 GCA_937874755.1 uncultured Clostridia bacterium | reverse complement strand
ACGGCGCGAGCGCCCACTCGCGGGCGACCTCGTGGTGCTCGTCGGCGGGCGCACGGGCAGGGATGGCTGCGGCGGCGCGACGGGTTCCTCCAAATCCCACTGCGCGGATTCACTCGCCGAGTGCGGCGCGGAGGTGCAAAAGGGCAACGCACCCGAGGAGCGCAAACTCCAGCGCCTTTTTAGGAACAGCGAAGCCGCTTCGATGATAAAGCGCTGCAACGACTTTGGCGCGGGTGGAGTCTCCGTCGCCATAGGCGAGTTGGCGGACGGACTATTGATAAATCTCGACAGGGTCAAAAAGAAGTACGAGGGCTTGGACGGCACCGAGCTGGCGATAAGCGAATCCCAGGAGCGCATGGCTGTGGTGCTCGATCCGCAAGATGCGCAAAGGTTCCTCGCACTGGCGCACGAAGAAAACCTCGAAGCAACGGTTGTCGCAATCGTGACCGAAGAGCCGCGCCTGGTAATGCTCTGGCGGGGTAAAACGATAGTAAACATAAGCCGCGAATTTTTGGAAACCAACGGCGCGAAAAAGAGGGCACAAGCTCTGGTTGTTCCACCCAAAGCGCAAGAAGCGCTTGCGTTTGACGGCAACTCCGAAAACAGCTTAATATCACTTGTTTCCGACCTAAACGTGTGCGACAAGCGTGGTCTAGGCGAGCGTTTCGACTCGACTATAGGCGCGGGCACTGTGCTCATGCCCTTCGGTGGCAGGCGGCAAATGACTCCCATCCAAGTCATGGCGGCGAAGATTCCCCTTATAAAAGGTGAAACGGACGACTGTTCGGTCATGAGCTGGGCGCACGACCCTTACCTAATGTCCGCCGACCCGTTTGGTGGGGCGTATGCCGCCGTTGTCGAATCCGTCGCCAAGCTGGTGGCGGCGGGCTCGGATTACAAGAAGGCGCATTTAACCTTCCAGGAGTACTTCGAGCGGCTGGGCACCGACCATAGGCGCTGGGGCAAACCCCTTTCGGCGCTGCTCGGCGCGCTCAGTGCTCAACTCGACCTTGGGATTTGTGCAATAGGCGGCAAGGACTCCATGAGCGGCTCGTTTATAGATATGGACGTACCGCCGACACTCGTCTCCTTCGCCGTGACGATGGCGGACGCGAACAATGTAATCTCTCCCGAATTCAAGGGCGCGGGACACGAAGTGGTGCTGCTTGTGCCGAAGGAGGGAGAACTTCCGGATCTGTTCGACAGGGTGGCAAAGCTTATAGCCGCCAAAAAGGTGCTCTGCGCGTGGACTCCTTCCTACGGCGGCATAGCCGAAGGGTTGTTCAAGATGGCGCTGGGCAACGGTATAGGCTTAGAATTCGACAGTGAATTCGCCAAGAAGGACGCCTTTGCAAGGGTGACGGGCGGCTTCATACTCGAGCTGGAACCAGGGGTAGAGGTGGAAGGCGCGACCCCAATAGGCAGAACAATAAGCGAATACCGCTTTTTATTGAAGGACGAGAATATAGACCTCTCCCGCATCGAAGCTGCCTACTCAAGCAGGCTCGAGAGGGTTTACCCCACGAGAGTTGCAAATGAGGGCGAAGCGCAGCCCGCCACCTTTAACGCTGCTTCTTGGGCAAAGCCGCGCACAGCGATTGCCAAGCCCAGGGTGCTTATACCCGTATTTCCGGGTACAAACTGCGAGTACGACACCGCGAGGGCTTTTGAGAAGGCGGGCGCGCAGCCCGAGGTGTTTGTGGTCAACAACCTGACCCCAAGTGGGGTCGAGCAAAGCGTCGCCGGATTTGCGCAGCTGCTGAAAGACAGTCAGATACTCTTCCTGCCCGGCGGCTTCTCGGGCGGTGACGAGCCCGAAGGCTCGGGCAAGTTCATAACCGCATTCCTGCGCAACCCCCTTATATCTGGCGAAATATCGAATCTGCTGGATGCGAGGGATGGCCTTATTGGCGGCATTTGCAACGGCTTCCAGGCGCTGATAAAGCTCGGGCTCGTGCCGTATGGGCGCATAGTCGAGGCGGACGCAAATAGCCCGACGCTTGCCTTCAACAGCATAGGAAGGCACCAGTCGAGGATGGTTCGCACCCGCGTCGCGTCGAACCTTTCGCCCTGGCTTATGCACGCGAGAGCGGGAGATGTCCACCTTGTGCCCATCTCCCACGGTGAGGGGCGGTTCATAGCTTCAAACGAGCAGATTGCAAAACTGGCGCGCAGCGGCCAGATTGCCACCCAGTATTGCGACGAATTCGGCAACATCTCGATGGACATTTCCGTCAACCCCAACGGCTCTGCATGGGCGATAGAGGGTATAACCTCGCCAAGCGGCAGAGTGTTCGGCAAGATGGGGCACAGCGAGCGCGTTGGCGGCAACCTGTACAAAAACGTACCCGGCAATATTGACAACAGCATGTTCCGCGGCGCTGTTGACTACTTCAAGTGATGCTTTACGCAACAATACCCGTCACCTTTCCGAAGGCGGTGGATGGGCAAATACTCATCCCTTCGGAGAAAAGGCGCAGGACATGAGCAAAGACCGCTACGAATCCCCCCTTTCCACTCGCTACGCGTCAAAAGAGATGCAGTATCTTTTCTCGGCGCAGCACAAGTTCTCCACCTGGCGAAGGTTGTGGGTCATACTCGCCGAAAGCGAGATGGAGCTTGGACTTCCCATTACAAGGGAGCAGGTGGACGAGCTATCCGCTCACACGGACGACATTGACTTCGAACGCGCCGACCAGTACGAGAAGCGCCTTCGGCACGACGTGATGGCGCACGTCCACGCCTACGGCGACGTTTGCCCCAAAGCCCGCCCTATAATCCACCTGGGTGCGACTTCGTGCTACGTCGGGGACAATACGGATATTCTCATTCTCAGGGACGCACTTTCGCTGATTCGCCAAAAGACGGCAGCTGTGGCGAGGACTCTCTGCGCTTTCGCCAAAAAGTACGCCAATCTGCCCACCCTCGCCTTCACCCACTTTCAGCCCGCTCAGCCGACCACCGTC
>CALNBC010000403.1 GCA_937874755.1 uncultured Clostridia bacterium | reverse complement strand
GGTCGTCGATTCGGCACTCGCCGACATGGACCGCATAAAGCGTCAGGTTCATCTTGAGCAGGTCGGATGGCCTGTAGTTATTTTTGAGCGCCATTCGGTTGAAGCGAAGGACAATGTCTTTCTTGTCCTTTTGGCTTCCCTTGAATTCCAGATACCCCTTCGCCTTTGAGAGCGTTGCGTCGAGCTTGTCCAGGGATATGTCGAAGTCCCCAGCCTCAACCGCTTGTCCCGGCTTGAGCATCGAGAGGTATGGGGTCAGGAGCGAGAAGCTTGATATAGAGCCAGGAATCTGTTCGATCTGCACGTCCTCGAACTTCTCAATGGGCGTGTCCTTCTCCTTTATCGCTTTAAGGAAGTCCGTTAGCACGGTGTTCGAGATGATGCTCTTTGCGATTGTCCCGGAATTGAAGCTCGTGTCCAGGGATCCCTCCGTTTTCACCGACGCGTCCAGCCCGATTAAGGCTCGAAGGGCTCCTAGGCTGATACCGGCCTTTGCCCCAACAGAGGCTTTCCCTGACTCGGTGTCCTCGTTCATCAAGGTTTCAACGGTCGCAAGTGCGCCGCCCTCTATGATCTGAATGTAGTCTGTAGCCGATCCCTCGTCGAAGTATACGAGCTTGATAATGGTGTCATTCAATGGTCAACCTCGCGATTATTTGCTGTTTTTCCGTTGCTTATATTGTAAAGCGAGGATGCGAATTAGGGGTGCATGCCAAATCGAGTCGAGCGGCGGCTTGCGGAGATTCGATTTCTTTCCTCTACAACATCTCACGCTCAACAACGGTCTTTTTGTTAATCGACGGCGTTGTGGCCTGTCGCGCAATTCTGCAACCTTATGATAATCATCTGTAAAAATGAGAGATGGAGAACTGGCTCATGGCTGACAAGGTCTTTGTCCCACCGATAAAGATTCAGGGAATCAAAACGAAGATTGTGCCACTTATTAAACAGGTGGCAGAATTTGCTGATTCAGATGTATGGTTCGAACCGTTTATGGGGTCCGGCGTCGTTGGGTTTAACGTGGCCCCCAAGTGTGCGTTCTATTCCGACACCAACCCATACCTCATTGCCTTCTATCAAGCTATCCAGGACGGTGAAATTACCTCTACAAATGTTCGTACTTATCTGGAATCTGAAGGCAAGAAGCTTTCCGAGCTAGATGATGAGTACTACTATGAGGTAAGGGATCGATTTAACCGCCATCATGACCCTTTTGATTTTCTTTTTCTTAATCGCGCGTGTTTCAATGGCATGATTCGCTTTAACAAAAAGGGAGAATTCAACGTTCCCTACGGACATAAACCGCAGAGGTTCGCTAAGGCATACGTGACAAAAATCGTTAATCAGGTCGCCAATGTCGAAGCTCTGCTCAGGCTTAACGACTGGCATTTTTCTGTCATGTCGTTTGATGAAGTAATACCAGAGGTTGAGTCAGGATCATTTATATATTGTGATCCTCCTTATATTGGGAGACATGTAGATTATTTTGACTCTTGGGACGAAGAAAAAGAGGTCATGTTACATGAATTGCTGATGGCTCATCAGGGAAAATTCATGCTGTCGACTTGGGACCATAATTCTTATCGCACCAATGATTACGTCTATACCTTGTGGAATGATTGCTACAAGACAACGCGCGAGCATTTCTATCACGTTGGTGCTCGTGAGAGCAACAGAAACGCTGTAATAGAGGCACTGCTGACAAATTACACGCCCGCTGCTATCAAACCTGAGGACGAATGCGTTTCCTCCGTGCCTGTTCAGCAATCCCTTGCCATATAGCCAAAATTGTATGATTAATATTGCGGACGGCACCGGTTCTCGGTGCCGTCCGCTGTTTTTAGCTGTGGATTGTCCTCTCGTATGCAGCGACCCTTGATTTTAGTTCTGAGTCAACAGAGTCACTTTTCGCAACCCATCTTGCAAAGGAATCAAATCCTGTATAGAGCTTCTCAGCAGCCTTGTATCTAGGGTAGTTGCGCCAATACAGCTCAAAAACCTCATTCCCCATCTGAGAAAATGGTCCATTTCCGTCTCTGAAATCAGCAATGTCTGACGATGAGATCGTTCCGATGTTTTCCGTATTTCCACTACCGGTTCCGAATCCAGAAATCTTGTACTTCTCCTGGACAAACAGTTCGACATTGCCGTACGGTTCGGGGGCGGATTCTATGTCTCCAAGAGCATAAGGACGGGATGCCTGAGCATCCTCTCCTCTGTCGTACACGAAGCCAATCACATAATGGCTGTCATACTGGTCGTACTCGTAGGCAATGTTCTTGGTACCGTTTCTCAAGAATGATGCATATGAACCCAAGGTGAACTTATACGGCGATACGGTTCCGTTCGCTCTGTAGGTCCTATAGGTGGTTTTGATGTCCACCGCAATACGGTGACTGCTTTCACCCATAGGGGTCAATATAAAATCGGGGTAGTAATTTTGCTGTTCAGGGGTTTCAAGTGTATAGCCATTCCTGTCGGCAATCTCCTGAAGCAAAGGCTCTGTCAGCATCTCAAAAATGCGTCCCAATAGCTTTGTGTCATGGTTGATCGTGTATACAGTCAGGTCTCGAAAAAGAAAACCCTTTGCCACCCAATCTACATGGCGCTCTTCCACAAGAGAATAGAATTGACCAATCAAGTCAAACATACGCTCACCTCGTTAGCGAAATGCCGTAAAACAATGTGAATTGTATCACCTGGTGAGATTTGCCTGAGATTCAGCAACGGTGCAGCCGTGTCTACCTGCTGGCGTAGATTTATCTAACCCTTCACCAACTGATATTTCGCATCATGTTGTGACACGCCCGTACCCTAACCGCGTCGTTAGGGTGCGGGCTTTTTCTTTGCCCGCCTGAGCGAGAGGACGGGCAGATGGATGGCTTGCAGGACGAGACGAAG
>CALNBC010000402.1 GCA_937874755.1 uncultured Clostridia bacterium | reverse complement strand
AGAATACGCGGGTACTCCCGTTTGTGCCCGGATGTGCGCGTTGCCCCCGATGTGGTCCGCGTGGCAGTGGGTATTGATTATTGCCCGGAGCGTCCAGCCTTGTTCGTCTATATGGCGCAGAGCTCTTTTCGCCGAATCCCTGCCGTTTCCGGAATCTATGAGCAATACTTCGCCGTCGCTCACAAAAAGCCCCATCTTCGACGGCGATTCGATATAGTATGTATTTTCTGCCGCTTTTACCAGTTCGTACATGTCGTTATTATACCTTTATTTGGATTTATTTTATCTTCGCCAAATCTAATAAAAAATGGGCGGTGCTTCCGCACGGCCCAAACAAGGGATTGCACAGCAAATATTCCGCGCTAATCCTTATAATAATCTATGAAATACTTTTTGAAAAGCTCGGTGCATTCGGACAGCTTTTTGTCCTTTTTTGTGAGCATATAGATGTGCTTGTCCTCGGATAGCGACAGCGGGCGCACCACAACGTCGTCCGGGCAGGGGAAGGCCTTGTTCAGCCCGAGAATGAAGGGACTCACGCCGAAACCGGACTGCAGGCACTGCATGGTGACGTTGATATCCGTAGTGCACATGACGAGGTCCGCTTCAAACCCGGCTTTTCTGCAATCGTCCATCACGGAATAGTAGTTGGTGGAGCCGCAAAGCAGCAACTTCTCGCCCTCGAGATCCTGAATGGTAACCATCTTTTTCTTTTCTAGGTGATGGCTTTTCGGTATGTAAATCATGCTCTTTACGCTGAAAAACGGCGTAACGTCGAACTTTTCATAATCCGTCGCCACCGCGACCAGGCCGATGTCCGCCTCACCGGAAATCAGCCTGCTGTGACAGATGCTGTCCCTGTGCTCCCCGAACCGCAGGTCTATATTCGGAAAGTCCTGCATGAACGTCAGAAAAGGCTGGGGTGTGAGTATGGAAAGGCAGCCCAGCTCGAGGACGGCATCCACCCTGCCTTGAATTTGCTGTTGGCTCTTGTTGATGGAGTTGATGACCGCCGCGTATTCGTTGACTATCGTCTCGGCGTGGGGCATCAGTATTTTGCTCGCCCGGGTGAGCTCGACGCCCCGATTTTTGCGAACAAACAGCACCACTCCCAGCTCGTCTTCTATGCGCTTTATTATTTTGCTGAGACCTTGTTGGGTCATATACAGATTGCTGGCAGCAACACTCATGTTTTTGTCTTTGCATAGCCTAAGGAACGCTTCAATGCTTTTTATATCCATGCTTGTCTCCTTTCGGGGCATCTCATAATCTCGCCCCACGGGTCTAATTCAAAACAGCAACAAACGGGTTATTGAGCGCCAATGAATAGTGATTTTTATCAAATGCAATATTTTTGACGGGTATTGAACAAACTATTGTGGTTGCTTGTACTGCCGCAGAAGGCACCGGAATTTCAACCTATTTATTATTAAAGACGCTACTAAATATAATACGTATCGAACTGCAGCTTTGTCAAGCGTGGCAAAGTCACCCGTTCCGCCAAAATTATCATCGCATGATAAAAATCGAACATTACTTGTTGTAACTGGCTATGCCCATTCGTTGTTTTACCACTATTAAGGCTTATGGTAACATACAAGTGCAAATAAGTAGCACGTTTTCTTATTCCAGCCACATTTTTACTCCACACTGATTCTGGCCAAAAGGCGCAATTCGTCGCCCCATTTAAATTTAGCGACGATAGCGCTTTTAAAAAACACATCTACCAAAAGGAGTGCGACTATGCTTTACCTTCAAGGAAAAGAACTGACGGCAGCCCGCCTGGCAAAAATGATCGACGGCTCGCTGCTCAACCCCTTCACCACCCTGGACGAGATCAAAGACCTAGTCAAGATTTCTCTGGAGTACAACACGAACTCCGTATGCGTCAACCCGAACTACATTGAATTCGTCGCCAACGAACTCAAGGGCACCGATGTTAAGCCCTGCGTCGTTATCGACTATCCTTTCGGCACCGGCACCGTCGAATCCAAGGTTGCGGCTGCTAAAGACGCCATCGCAAAGGGCGTAGAAATCATCGACTACGTCATCGACTACGGTCACCTCAAGAGCGGCGATCGCGACCATCTGCTCCGCGAGATCAAGGCTTGCGTAGAAGCTGCCGACGGCCGCGAGACTCGCTTCATCATCGAGACCTGCTATCTGACCAACGACGAAATCGTAACGGCCTGCGAATGCGTCATCGAAGGCGGCGGCGACTTCGTTAAATCCTCTACCGGCCGTTTCGGCGGACCCGACATGAGAATCGTCGACCTGCTGATGCAGTGCTGCGAAGGCAAGTGCAAGGTAAAGATTGCCGGCACAGGCCAGTTCTGGACCTCTGCTATTGCGCTGCTCTGCCTGGGCAGGGGCGTTGACATCATCGGCACCCGCGCCGCGAAGAAAATAATCGACGATTTGCCCGTATTCGAGGCCATGCTCAAGGGCATCGAACTCAAATAATCAGCTAAACCATCTTTGCGGAGCCGCCAACCTCTTGTAACAGCGGCTCCGCCAACTAAAAACTCTATATCTTTAATATCTATAAACAATTTTGCAGCCTTTGCAAAAGCATATAAGAAGCATCTATCACACATAACTTGCACACAACTCGATCCCGAATTTACTTGCACCTATCCGGTCCGGACTGAACTTCGCTAATTTAGATCTGAAAAAACAACTGAAAATCGTCATCGACTGTGTATTGTCGAAAGGAGAATTACATGGGAAAGTATGTTATTGGTATTGACGCCGGCACTATGGGCGTACGTTGCGTTATCTTCGACCTTAAGGGCAACGAAGTTTCCAGCGCTTATTTCGAAACACCCACCGTTTACCCCAAGCCCGGCTGGGTCGAGCAGCGCGCAGAGGACGTCATCGATCTCGCATACAAGTCCGTCGCCAAAGCTATTTCCAAGAATAATGTAGACGCTTCGGAGATTATCTCCATAAGTTTCACCAACCAGCGCACGACCTGGGCGCCCATCGACAAGGACGGCAACTTCCTGCACAACATGTTCATCTGGCAGGATCAGCGCGGCGCAGAAATATTCCCCTGGGCCAGGGAGCAGCTCGCCAAAGCCGGCATGACCGAAATGGACCTTTACAATCGCTGCGGCCACCCGCTCGGTTCGGTGCAGTGCGGCTCCAAGGCATTCTGGTTCATGCTCAAGGAACCCGAGCTTTACGCCAAGACCTGGAAGATGGTCACCCCCCACGCCATGCTCGCCAAGGCGTTCGGCGCGGACAACTGGTACGACGAAGACAGCGACGCCAACTGGTGGCTGGTCACCAAGTGCGACACCTTCGAGGTTGACCCTGAGCTGTGCGCCATATTCGGCATGGATCCCGACAAGTATCCCATCTTCATGCCCGCCGGTACACCCATCGGCGCCGTTACCCAGGAAGTCGCCGACAAGACCGGACTCAAAGTCGGAACCCCCCTGTTCGTGGGAGCCGGCGACCAGCAGTGCGGCGCGGCGGGCGTCGGCAACTCCGGCACCGCAGGACTGTGCATCGGCTATTCCGATACCCCTGTCCGCGACCCGTACGGCAAGTGCCACGTGCTTGGTCACCCGGCGGGCGGCTACACGATGGAAGGTCACGCTTCCGCCGCCGCTTCCTCCTTCCGCTGGCTGAGGAACGCCATCTCCCAGTATGAAATGACCACAGCCGATATTTCCAACATTGACGTGTACGACATAATGTCCGCTACGGCTGCCAAAGCGCCCATCGGCTCCAAAGGAACCGTCTTCCTGCCTTGGCTTGCCGGCGCTGCCTGCCCCCACTACAACGACCACGCCCGCGGCTCCTTCATAGGCATGACCCTGGGCACCACCAAGGCCGAACTGCTGCGCGCCGCTATGGAAGGTATCTGCTTCGAAATGCGCGAGATGCTCGACGCCCTCAAGGCAGCAGGCTTCAACGAGTTCAAGACCCTGCGCGTAACCGGCGGCGCGGCTCGCTCCGACCTCTGGAACCAAATCCAGGCCAACATCTACAAGTGCACCGTCGAGACCGCAGACGCCCCCGAAGCTACGGCCCTGGGCGCTGCGATGATAGGCGCTGTAGGCGCGGGAGTGTTCAAGGATCTTCGCGAAGCTTCCGACAACATGGTACACGTGAAGGATCGCTACGAGCCCGACGAAGCTTCGATGAAGCTTTACGACGAAGTATACGCGATGTTCCGCGATTGCTACGAAGGACTTGCAAAGAGCGGCTTCGACACAATCTACGATTTCCAGAACAAGCACGCCTAATTGCCGCCCGCCGTGCGCGGTTTAGACGTATTCCACAGGAGGCAATAATGGAATTCACTTTTCTCACCGCTAACAAAATAGTATTCAAGAGCGGAGCTATAAACGAGTTGGCAACCCACGTCAAATCCCTCGGCACCAACTTCATGTTGGTGGTAGACCCGTTCTTTTACACTTCTCCCACCATGGAGAGCATAAAAAAACAGTTTGATGACGCAGGCCTTCGCTATACCGCTTTTGGCGATGTAAAGGGCGAGCCGACCGTCGAGCTGGCGGACGAAATCACCGGCATAGCCCTTAAATCGGGCTGCGACGCGGTCATTTCCATCGGCGGCGGCAGCTGCATTGACGCGGGCAAGTCAACAGCCGCCCTCATCACGAACGGCACCCCCGCTGTGGACTACATGGAGGTCGTGGGCAAGGGCAAAAAGGTCACCATTCCGCCCGTTCCCTTCATCGCCGTTCCCACCACAGCCGGAACAGGCAGCGAAGTCACAAAAAACGCAGTCCTCGGCTCCCACATTATGAATTTCAAGCGCTCTATGCGTTCTGACATGATGATAGCGAACCTGACGCTCGTCGACCCGCAGCTCACGATAGGCTGCCCCAAGCGCGTCACCGCCAACTCCGGCATAGACGCCGCCACTCACCTCATCGAAGCATTCACTACCTGGCGTGAGACCCCCATAAGCTACGGGCTGTGCATAAGCGGCATAGAGCTTATAGGCAAATACCTACGCAGAGCCTACGACGACGGCACCGACCTTGAATCCCGCGAGGGCATGAGCGCCGCGGCGCTTATAGCCGGCATGGCGTTTGCGAACTCCGGTCTCGGAGCCGCTCACGGCGTCGGCATGGCGGTGGGCATCGCTTACGATGTTCCTCACGGTGAAGCCTGCGGCATTATGCTCCCCCATGTTATGAAGCTTAACTCCCCCCACGTGCTGCCCAAGATGGCGAAGATCGGCGAGATGCTCACCGGCAAGAGATTCGCCTCTGAGCAGGAAGCTGCAGACGCGGCGGTGGACTTCATGTTTGAGCTTTGCGCCCACATGGGCATCAAACCCGACTTCAAACATCTGAGCATCCCCAAAGAGGAAATTCCTGCGCTGGCAAAGGCGAGCTTCGGCACGAGCATGTCCAGCAACCCCGTTCAACTGACCCAGGAGGAGTGGGAAGAATACTTCACGACCATAATGTAATTCGTGAAGGAGTGCTCTTGTGCTCGGACGGCAATTATTCTGGTCGACTCTGCCGCCCGGCACGCCCCTACAACAGCCCCGCTGGTAGCGCTTGGTCGGCGCATGCGGG
>CALNBC010000401.1 GCA_937874755.1 uncultured Clostridia bacterium | reverse complement strand
TAGGCAAACCTGTCACCACTTTCACCTTATCGTCTTTTGTTGAAGCGCAAATAGAGTATATTAAAAGCACTTTCGTAATCTCTTTGTCTATTTTGTTCAATTCAATCGTACCGTTTCCCGTACCGACATAATATTTTTCAGAGCCGATCTCAAGCGTTTTGGAGTAGCCTAAAAGCGGTTCCACTTTCGTCATGCGGGAGTGGCAGATAAAGCTCTCGGAAGTCTTTGTATCCGCATATCCCATGTCGCAACCAATTACCATTATTTCACATCCTTTCAAGATTGATTTTCCGCCCGAATAAAACATATCGGGCTTTAAAGCATGTAAAATTCTATGTTTTCTATTTCACTCTTATTACTCTTTAAAGAAAAAAATAAGCCTAGATTTAGGCTTATTTATGTCCCCTGCTAAGGGAGTAGACCGTCTAATCGGTGCGTGGGTTCAAATCCCACCTTCTCCGCCAAATGCCTTGATTACCTAGATAATCGGGCATTTTTTATTCCCTATTATTCATGTGTCCTATTCCCTTTTATGCTCAATAATGCCCCTGTATTACACTGTCCGTTACTCTTTCGGAGAACCGCTATTACTCTTTTTGCTACTACGCATTTTGTTGACTGCATCGACCTTCTCTTGAAGGGAAAGTTTAACATAGTTTTTCAAAGTAGTTCGGTAGTCCGCATGGCCGCCCGTTTTTGTGATGATACCAATTTGAACGCCGGCAGCGGTCATCATCGAAAAATAAGTATGTCGGCAAGTCTGCGGCGGCAAATGCCGTATGCCGAGCCGGTCAATCGTTTCCCAATATGAAGCGTAAAACTTATCTTCATTCATTTCTAATAATTTTCTATTGTTTTTCTCGGCAAACCTTTTCACAATATCCTTTATCGCGTCGGCTATCGGAATTTCCCTATTTTTTCCTGCTTCGGTCTTAATACCGCCAATCATGTAATCTTCATAAATGTTTTCAAGCGGAATGTTCGCTAGTTCTCCGTAACGTATTCCGGCATAACACATAATCAAGATATAACCGGTAAATTCGTTCTTTTCATAATCAGACCAGAATAAGTCCATTTCTTCGTCGGTAAACCGTTCGATCTCGCCTTTTTCAAGCGGCGGCAAATCAAGATATTCGGTTTTATTGTACTGTACAAAATCTCTCTGTATTGCCGTGACGAAACAATGAGATAGAATTGTTTTCATATCTTTTGCGGGATAATAAGTCGAAACAGCGTCGTCAATAACCCGTTGCATATCGTCAACGGTAATGTCGATTATCTTTTTTCCGTACAAAGGTTTGCAACGGTTCCAGGCGTATTTGAGCTTGTCCCGTTGCGAACTGCTGATAGCGTCATATTTTTTACTGCTTGTGTAGTTTTCGTATCGAATGTCCTTTTAACAGATTTCCTTTTCCTTACACCGTTGGAATCCTTGTAATAATAAAGAGTGACCTCGGCAATATACTTATTTCCAACCTTGTAAACGCTCCCCTGGCCGTTTCCGCGCTTTTTCGGAGTACGGGATATGTTTTGCCTGGCTCCGCATAAATAACAGAATTTACTTTCTTCGGGTATGTCCTTTTTACACTTTCTGCAATTCATTTTTTTGTATAAATGTTTCCTTTTCGTTAAATTATTTTGTTATTTATTGACACATATCGACAACATTGTTATTATTATGTCGAGGCACAAGTCCCATTTATGGCATTGAACTTTTCTTTTTTATGGCTTAAACTAGAACAAACGTTCGGAAGAAAGCTGGTTTATTATGAACGAAATCATCACGGAAATCGTCGCCCAGTGTATTACGATGGAAGAACTGTTTGCTGTCTTAGTCATGCTTGAAGCTCTTGGCTACTGCACGAATAATCGGTAAAATGGCATCAAGCATTTCATGCGTTATCTCCTGCCCATTGAGCGCTTCATTAATAATGCGTTCTACAAAGTCACGGGTTAGCGGAGTTTTGTTCATTGGATCGTCTTGCCAGCCCATAAGATAAGCCGGGGAACATTGCAGGGCTATTGCTAGTTTTGCTATTTTATCACGTCTCATGTTCGCTATTTCGCCCGACTCCCATTTTTGTACAGCACTTTTAGAAACGCCAACAGCTTTGCCGACTTCTTCTAATGTTAAGCCTAATTCTGCTCGTCTTGAGCTTATTCTGTCCTTAATATCCATACCAATCAACCCTCTCATAAATTGCCCTATATTATAATGTATCACAAAGTATTGGAAAGTAAAAGACCGACAAGTATTTTTTTACGAGAATTGTTCTAAAATAACTATTGACAGGAATATGTATGTATGTTAAAGTTTAGTTATGTAAACAATATATAGAGATTACTTAACGAAAGGGGGCGCAAACATGGTCAACAAAAATGCTTTTATGTCAGCAATGGTTCTTAAAGGATACAACCAACAAAC
Organism: uncultured Clostridia bacterium; assembly: GCA_937874755.1. Taxonomy (GTDB): domain Bacteria; phylum Bacillota; class Clostridia; order Christensenellales; family CALWSW01; genus CALNBC01. The sequence goes on along the minus strand of CALNBC010000401.1, from coordinate 1,199 downwards.
GCTTGCGAAAGCAATATGCACAAGTCAGCCAAACTTGAGCATGAAGATAAAGGGCAAACGAGATTTTAAATGCTCGGAAATCAAAAAACTTATCGAAGTTTTGGACATTAAAGACCCTATGCCGGTTTTTTTTGCCGATGAAGTATAGTTTGCTTCACTTTATAACACAGGAAAGTCGAGGACAAGCCCTATGACCATCGATGATATTGAAAAAATCGAAAAAAACTTTCTTACGCCGAGTGATGTTGCGCCGTTATTGAAAGTCAAGCCGTACAGCATCAACTTACAGGCAAACGAGGATATTAACGGTTTAGACTTTCCAGCAAGTCTTATCGGCACAAGGGTACACATTCCGAAGGACGGGTTCATTTACTGGTACAAATACGGCAGAAGAAAGGAGAACGCATGAACGAGTTACAGCTTTTCAAATATCAGGATAAAGAAGTCCGTACCGTCACACTGAACGGCGAGCCGTGGTTTATCGCGAAAGACGTTTGCGAGGTGTTTGGCGAAACCAATCGTAACCGCGCCATGCAAGCCCTTGACGATGATGAAAAGGGGTATACGCAAACCGACACCCCTGGTGGCGTTCAGCGAATCGCCATAGTGAGCGAAGCGGGTTTGTATAATCTTCTCTTTGCAATGCGCCCAACAAAAGCGCGGGGAATCAGCGACGAGTACGTTTCCGAAAGGGAGCAAAAACTTAAAGATTTCAAGCGTTGGGTAACGCACGACGTTCTCCCCACCATCCGCCGCCACGGCGCATACATGACACCCGAAACCCTTGACCGTATGATCGCCTCGCCCGAATTCGGCATTAAGCTCTTGACCGCCTTAAAAGAAGAAAGGGAAAAGAACGCAATCATGGCCCCCAAAGCAGAATACTTTGACGCACTTGTAGACCGAAACCTTTTGACCAATTTCCGCGACACGGCGAAAGAACTCAAAACCGGCGTTAAAGAGTTTGTCAACTTCCTGCTCGACAACAAGTACATTTTCCGAGACAAAAAGGGCTGCCTGCTTCCCTACGAAGCGAAAAACAGGGGATTGTTTGAAGTCAAGGAATACGTCAGCGACAACTGGACAGGTCTGCAAACCCTTATCACGCCGAAAGGCAGAGAAACATTCAGACTTTTATTGAAAGGAGCAAGAGCATGAATTACGCGGATTTAACCGATATCACTGTCAAAAGTCAGGTT
>CALNBC010000400.1 GCA_937874755.1 uncultured Clostridia bacterium | reverse complement strand
AACCAAACTTGCGGCAGACCCTCGCGTCATCCTCGCCGAATGCAGGCGCCATGTGGACGATACCCGTGCCTTCCTCGGTGGTGACGTAATCATCGTGCACCACAACCCAGGCCTTATCCGCGCCCTTACCTACAGCTTTGGGCTGGAAGGCGAAGAGCGGCTCGTAGTGAAGACCGACGAGGTCGCCGCCCTTGAATTCTTCTTTTATGCTCCAGTTCTTACTTGCCATAATCAGCGTCTCGCTGCCGTTGGAGACGGCGGCGTAATCCACATCGAGGTTGACGCAAAGCGCGAGGTTGCTGGGGAGCGTCCAGGGGGTGGTCGTCCACGCGAGTATGAAGACGCCCGGCTTGTCCTTCAGAGCGAAGCGCACAGTTGCGGACTTTTCCTCAATGTCCTTATAGCCCTGAGCCACTTCGTGGGAGGACAGGGCTGTGCCGCAGCGCGGGCAATAGGGCACGACTTTGTGGCCCTTGTAGAGCAGCCCCTGCTCGGCAATTTTTTTAAGTGCCCACCACTCGGATTCGATGTAAGTATTGTCATAGGTGACGTAGGGGTGCTCCATGTCCGCCCAGTAGCCGACGCGTTCGCTCATGCGCTCCCATTCGCTTTTGTATTTCCAGACAGACTCCTTGCACTTCGCGATGAAGGGCTCCACGCCGTATTCCTCGATTTGCTTTTTGCCGTCCAGCCCGAGTTCTTTTTCCACCTCGAGCTCCACGGGCAGACCGTGGGTATCCCATCCTGCGATGCGCAGCACGTCGTATCCCTTCATTACGCGGTAACGGGGTATGATGTCCTTTATGACGCGGGTTAGTATATGACCTATGTGTGGCTTTCCGTTTGCGGTGGGCGGGCCGTCGTAAAACGTGTACGGCTCCTTGCCTTTGTTCTTTTCAATGGTTTTTTCAAACACGTGGTTTTCGTTCCAGAACTCCAGAACCTTTTCCTCGCGTGGTACGAAGTTGAGGTCTGTGGTGACCTTCTTATAGCGGGACATTTGTAACCTCCGGGTATTTAATCTTAATTCAGTATCTTGCATGTGTAATCGGCAGTAGCATTAGTGTTTCCAAACAGCAGCGGCAGTTTTTGCTTTTATCTAACAATACGTACGAAAAATAAAAGAGCCCCGCCCCATTCAGGGCGAAGCATATCCGCGGTACCACCTGATTTGGAGTGCGAACTATGAGGCGCGCTCCTTCTCATGCTCCTTTAACGGGGAGTAATCCGGCGTTCTCTTGGTCAAACGACTTCGAAAACGCGCTCAGGGGCGATGCCCTATCCCCCGTGCGCCGCCGCGTCGCACCGAACCGCGGCTCTCTTGAGGCGTACCTTTAGGGTGGGGTCCCCATCATCGCTTTAATAGTTATTTGTGTTCGATTCGGTCGGAATTTCCACAAACCAATGGACACCGTCCGACAATCCATAACATTATAAAACGGTTTCTTTGTTTTGTAAAGCACAAAGGCCGGACTCGGTCTGTTTTCAACAAAAACGCGGCGGATTTTCAGTCCGCCGCATATTGTGGAACAGAGAAACGTTCATCACATCTTAAACGATTCACGAGCTGTACTTTCATGTGAACAAAACCCGTATTTCTCCACAGTACATCAGGGATGCCAAGGCTGTTTCCCCCTGTTTCGTCACTCGGAAGAAAAAGGCGCGATTCGCTTCTTTTGTGACGGGTATGTCCGCCTCTCTGCGCTATTATGATGCCCGTAGTCTGAGGAGATATTTAAGTCAAAATTAGGTATTGGAGCGAAAACGGTCAACCGCCGCAGGCCTTATGCCAGATTATGTCTTTGGCGTTGACGAGCATCCGCACGTGCGGCGAACCCACTTCATCGTATTCTTCGCCTTCCTGTATAAAGCCGAAAGTTTTGTACCATTCCGCGACCTCTGCCCGGGCGCTGATGATTATGTTCGAGTCGGGCACGAGCCTTGCGGCGCGGTCCAGCAGCATTCGAAGCGCCATATCCCCGAAGCCCTTTCCGCGGCTCTGCTCTTTGACGCAAAGGCGACCGATATGCCAGCCTTCGGCGGTGGGGAAGAGCCTTCCAGTCGCGACGGGCAAACCGTCCTCGTCAAATACGAGTACGTGGGCGGAAATCTTGTCGAACCCGTCTAGTTCATCCTCCGGCCTTACGCCCTTCTCGCCGCAAAAAACTTTCATCCTTATCGCGAGGGCGGTATCGAATCCCTCGCCTGTCCCGTTTATCCATTTTCCCATTACCATAATTTATTACCTCCGGAATGAGCCTCTCGAATATGCCGCGCAGATTGGGGAATAATCAATAGCGTGCTATATTTGAAAGGAGCGAACAATATGAAATACAAAAAGTTCGGCAAAGTTTTGCTTGCTGCGGTCGCGATTGTGGCGTTGGCTTTTTCACTCGCTGCATGCTACGACGGAGAAGTTTTACCCGAGCCTACGCTTGCGCCCAATCCATCGACTGCGCCCATAGCGACTGTCACCGGTTCACCCGACATGGGAGGCGACTTGGCTGAAAAAAGCCCGGATGTAAATGGAGGCATCCCCCAAACGACCACCGTTCCGCTCAATCCCGATGCGAAAACAACGTTTGACGCGGGGATTTACACCGCAAAGGCAAAGGGTATGAACGGCGACGTTGACGTGAAAGTGACGTTTTCTGACAATGCGATAGTCAGCGTTGAGGTGACCAATCATAAGGAGACCGAGGGGATTTACGAAAAACCTGTGGAAGATATCCCCAGGGCTATTACGGGCGGTCAGACGCTTAACGTTGACACTGTCAGCGGAGCGACGTACACGAGCAAAGCCATAATTGAAGCTGTGACCGACTGCGTAGTCCAGGCGAACGGCGATGTAGAAGCTTTAGGCGGCAAGCGACCTGCCAACGGAACGAACAAGAGCCCGTCGCCCTCGCCGTAACCGAATGCGGTAGTATGCACAATCTGTGCCTTACAGTATCGATGAACCCCTTGCTATGTTAAAACTCAGTTTGATTTAGTCTGCCTTTGATCGGTTCGGGTGATTCATTCGCCCGAGCCGACGCAACTACTTCTGTGCAGGGTGCTGATGCTTCTTTTTTTGCGTGGCTTACAAAGGGAGAGGTACCCTTTTGGTCGTGCGAAATAAAAAATCAAGGGGCGGCAACCCCTAAGTAATATTATATCTCTTAGAGTGGCTGCAAAGCCGCTCTTTTAATTTGAGCCCAATCATTCGGGGAACAGCACCCCGCCTTGGACGCACATGCGCTTTTCCGCGCGCACACCCTTTGGCGGCGAAGTGCAGGTGAGTATCGCCTGGCGGTCGGAAACGGTTTCTAGCAAGCGCTTCTGCCTGCCGGAGTCGAGCTCGCTCAAAACATCGTCCAGCAACAGCACGGGCTGCTCGCCGGACATTTGCTCCATGCATGCGGCTTCAGCGAGCTTGATGGATAGCGCCGCGGTGCGCTGCTGACCCTGGGAACCGAAGGCGCGAAGGTCTGTCCCGTCCACGACTACGGAAAAATCATCCCTGTGGGGACCGCGACCCGTCGATTTGCGGCGGATGTCGTCCTCTCTGTTGGCGGCGAGCATATCTTTGAGTTCTCTGCCGTAAAGGTCGCCCTTGTAGCGAAGCGTCAGCGCCTCTGCGCCGCCGGCTATCCTCTCGTGCAGGGCGGACGCGGCGGGAGCGATGCGTTCCATCGCGCCTTTTCTAGCGGTATGCAGCGCGGTTGAGTGGAGAGCTAACTGTTCCTCCCACACTTCCAGCTGGCTGGAGCGGCGCTGATCCTGCTCGCGCATGGCCTTCAGCAGGGTATTGCGCTGGGAAAGCGCACGCTGATAGGAGACTAGCGAATAAAAGTATGCCCTGCTTGTCTGGCAGAGCAGTACGTCCAGAAATCGCCGCCTTGCGTGCGGTCCCTCTTTTACGAGGGAAAGCTCCTCCGGCGAGAACAGCACGGCGTTCAGGCATCCCATAAGGTCGCCCATCCTGGCGATGGCGGCGCCGTCTATCCTGATTTGTTTTCTGCCGTTGCGCATAAGGCGAACCTCGATGCGCCTGTCTATTCCGCCGCGGAGCACGTCCGCGCGGATGTATGCTGCGTCCTCTCCCTTGGCGACGAGCTCGGAATCGTGGTTGGTCCTGTGGCTCCTTCCCACCGCGCAAAGGTAGACGGATTCGAGGACGTTCGTCTTGCCCTGGGCGTTGTCGCCGAAAAGCAAGGTAAGACCCGGGTGCGGTTCAAAATCCAGCACCTTATAATTGCGGTAATTCGCCAGCTTCAATCGGGTTACATGCATAAGAATGTTTATTATGCGGCAAGGGGCTGCTTCATAGCAAAGAATACGAAGAAGGCGACGCCGGCCAACAGCATGGCAACCCCAAGTATGATATAAACGATAGTTGTCTTTTTCGGACCGCCCTTGGAGTGATTATCCGTCGCGCGCAACAGCTCTGCCAGACCGAAAAACAGGAAGCAGCCGGTGAATATGCGAATTGCAAGCCCCCGGTTTTGGTATGTGATTACTACGGCGATGATGACGAGCACCGCCCCAAGAAGGCAAAGGTCACCCAGCGTGCGCAGAGTAGGGCTTTCCCATTCGTAAATCTTTGAATTGCGTTCGTAGGTCTTTTGCTTATTGCCTCGATTGCTTTTTGACATTTTGATTCAATCCTTTTATTTTAATTATGAAAATATACGAACAGGCAACACGAGGTACAGCCAAGCGTCTCCGGATAAGGGCTTGATGACGCAGGGAGAGACGTTGGTGCTCAGCTCCAACACGATTTCGTCCTCGCTTAGCACCTTGAGGACATCCATTAAATACTTGGCGTTGAATGCAATCTCGAGTTCGCCGCCTGTAAGGGTGATTGCGACCTTTTCTTCAACATCGCCCATTTCGCTGTTGGAAGTGACGGTCAGAATGTCGGGCGAGATGGAAAAGCGCACGAGGTTGTTCTTCGAATCCCGTGCCATGAGGGAAGCGCGGTTTGTAGCGGCCAGGAGCGCGTTCTTGTCCACCCGCACAGTTGTGAGTTTTTCGGCAGGGATGATTTTTTTGTATTTCATGTATTCGCCGGAAAGCAACACGGTGGTGATTCTGGTGTGGTTCATGTCGAACAGGGCGGCGGCGGGAGAGAAGGTAACAGTAACGTCGCCTTCGTCTGAAAGCGTGCGCTCGATGGCGGCGAGGGCCTGGGCGGGGACTATGGCGGTCATATCCGCATCGTAGAGCACCGGCTCCTTGCGAATGGCGAGGCGGTATCCGTCCAAACCGACCATGCTCATGACGCCGGACTCCACTTCCATAAGTCCGCCTGTGAGCACGGGGCGCGCTTCGTCGGAAGAGACAGCGAAAATTGTCTGGCTGATCATGGAAGCTAGGGTTTTTTGGGGCAACTCGAACGAACCCTTTTTAATTATTGGGGGAAGCTCAGGGAATTCGTCTGCGCCAAAGCCCTGCATACTCGTCTTCTTGGAATCGCCGCTTTTGATGGATACAGCGTTTTGCCTGCCTTGAATCTCGGTGATTTCCACCTCGCCGTCTGGTATAAGGCGTATAACGTCGAGGAGCAGCTTTCCGGGTAGTACGATTACACCGGGGATAGAAACGTCTGCCGGTGCGATGCATTCTATCTGCAATGCGGTATTGGTCGCCAGCAGGCGCACCTGAGACAGCTCGATGTTAGCTTCCACTAGTATTCCTTCGAGTATGGGTGAAGCGGCTCTTGCGGGCAGCGCCCGGGAAACAGTGGTGATTGCCGCCAAGAAGTCTGATTTTTCTATTCGGAATTTCATAAAACATTACTCCTTTCGGGAGGGGAAATGATAACGGTCAAGCGCTGTCCGACCGAAAGACAAAGACGGGCGTGATGCGCTCAAGTACTATTATAAATGAATAATGAGAAAAAAGGAATACGACGAAACCGCCAGAAGGCTACATCGCAAATACGGTGCCACACTCGCTGCCTCTTTTTTCTTGTTTGGTAAAACTTTTGTCGGTCTGTAGGGAGCGGTATGGGAATATTGGGAATGCTATCACTGGAAGCAGGCTATTTCCGTTGCTTATGCAAATGCATTACCTATCGCTTTGGGCAATCTTTTTGATCAGCTCTTTGCCTTCGGGTGAACGCAAGGTGTCCAGCACGATTTGCTTGAGCATTTCCTTGACTTGGTCCGTTGCCAGAAGACCGTCGAGCAACGCTCCTTCAGGCTCGGGTTCTTTTGTTGGTTTTTTACGTTTTTCTTGAACTTTAGGTTCATATACTTCCGGCTCCGGAGGAAGGTCTTCCATCCAGTTGCTCATTCTGGTGGGATCCGAGGATTCACCCTTAAGATACATGACCGAAACGCCGAAAAAACCCGCAAGCTTGTCCTGCTGGTCTTTTGTGGGGGTTTGCCTGCCGCTTTCGAATTTATCCACAGCCCCCTTCGGCAGTCCCAGCGCGGAAGAGACCGAAGCTGCGGACATGCCTTTCGCGGAACGAAGCTCGGCAATCCTTTGACCTAAAGTCACCATGATGTTGTCCTCCTGTGAGTTTACTCCATTATAGACTAAAACAAGTCACATGAAACGGATTTTTTCATCAAATGTCGCATACGGCGCTCGTTTTCCTTTTGCCATTTAAATGCAGAGTTGATACAATGACCTAGTAATAATAATTTGGAGGAGAATACAAAACATGCCAAACATCTGGCATTCGATGCCAAAAGAAGACGTGGAACGCGAACTAAGTGTTTCCGGCAAGGGTCTTTCGCTCGATGAAGCGGCAGCAAGGCTGGAGAAGAACGGGCCTAACGAACTGACCCAAAAAAAGAAACGCTCCGTGTTGCTCATGTTTTTATCCCAGTTCAAGAACTTCATGGTGATTGTGCTGATTGTCGCCGCAGTCGCGTCCGGTCTGATGGGAGAGCACATTGATGCCGCCATTATACTTGTGCTCGTTCTGCTCAACGCCGTGCTGGGCACCAGCCAAGAGGTTAAGGCGGAGCACTCCTTAGAAGCGTTAGAAAAGCTGTCCGCCCCCAACGCAAAGGTGATTAGAAACGGCAAACAGGTCGTAATACCGGCAAGAGAGCTCGTAACGGGCGATGTTGTCGTGCTAGACACGGGGGACTATGTACCCGCGGACCTTCGGCTCATAGAATTCGCCTCGCTTAAGATTCAGGAATCGGCGCTCACAGGTGAATCGGTTCCAGTCGAAAAGGAAGAGAGAATGCTTCCCGAGAACGCCGCCCTGGGAGACAGGGTAAACATGGCGTACTCCTCAAGTCTTGTCACCTACGGCCGCGGCAAGGGTATCGTGGTCGAGACGGGAATGAATACGGAAGTCGGCAAGATAGCCGCTATGATTCAGGAGGTACCCGCCACCGAAACCCCCATGCAGCGCAGGCTGAACGTGCTCGGAAAGACTTTAGGCATCGTTGCCCTTGTGGTTTGCGGCGTGATGTTCCTCGTCGGAATACTGTACGGCAAAGACTGGATGGATATGTTTATGACCGCGGTTTCCCTTGCGGTAGCCGCTATCCCCGAGGGGCTGCCAGCCATTTCCACCATAGTGCTCGCCATGGGCGTCCAGCGAATGGTCAAGCGCAACGCCATTGTGCGCACATTGCCCTCCGTTGAGACATTGGGTAGCGCCACGGTCATCTGCTCGGACAAAACGGGAACCCTTACCCAGAACCGCATGTCCGTCATGGAATACGCAATGCCCGGGATGGAAACCTCCAAGCTAGAAAAAGAGCTTTCGGACAATGCCCTGCTAGACTCCTGCATACTCTGCACAGACGTTCGCCGCACAGACAACGGGCTTGTCGGCGACCCGACAGAAGTTGCCCTGGTAGAACTCTCCGAGAGGCACGGTCTTAATATGGAAGACCTCAACGAAAAGGCCCCCAGGGTGGATGAGCTTCCCTTCGATTCGGAGCGCAAGCTGATGACCACCATCCACGACTACCACAGCGGCGCACTCACAGTCTACACC
>CALNBC010000399.1 GCA_937874755.1 uncultured Clostridia bacterium | reverse complement strand
AAGGCCGAACTCGGCGGCGATCTGGACGAAGTCGTCGCAGCCGCCAAGAAGGCAAACGCGAACTGCGCCACCATGGGTGTTGCCATGGGTGCTGCAGACCATCCGAACACCGGTCACGCAATGTTCGACATGGAAGATGGAGACATGGAAATCGGCATGGGCATCCACGGCGAACCTGGCGTAAAGCGCGAAAAGGCCCGCTCGATGGACGAAGTTGTCGACGAAATTGCCAAAGTGCTCATCCCCGAACTCAAGCTCAAAGCGGGCGACGAAGTCTACGTCCTTTGCAACAGCCTGGGCGCCATCCCGCTGATGGACCTAATGGTCGGCTTCCGCCACCTGGCAGAAATACTCGACGAAAAGGGCGTCAAGATCTACAAGACCCTGGCCGGCACCTATGCCTCCACCATGAACATGCCCGGATTCTCCTTCACCCTTTTGAAGCTGGACGACGAGCTTAAAACCCTCATGGATTACCCCACCGACGCTCCTTATTTCGTCCAGAAGTAATCGAGTTTTTGCCCGGTCAACCGATTGACCGTTAAAATGCAAGCCGCAAAAATCAATTACAAGCAAGAGTCCGGCAGAATCCCGTTTATCGGGGTTCTGCCGGCGACTTAAAGGGCGCTAATTCTTCGCCCCCTACAACGCACGATTCGAGGTTTTGTTATGTACGATACCGCCATCATACCAAAAAGCTATTTTGTCAATGTTCTAACCGCTCTCGCCGCTATGGTAGAAGAGCAGAAGGATTACCTCACCAAGCTGGACTCCGAGATAGGCGACTCGGATCACGGCGTGAACCTTTCCATAGGGTTTAGGGATGTCATGGCTAAGCTGCCCGACCTCGTCGAGAAGGACTTGGACATCCCCACCCTTCTTAGCAAATCCGGCATGAGCCTGCTTTCCAAGGTAGGCGGCGCCTCCGGCCCGCTTTACGGTTCGCTTTTCCGCAAGATGGCGATTCCCGTACCTGGCAAGAACGAAGTCACCTTCGCCGAATTCTGCGCCATGATCAAATCCGGCGTAGACGAGATAAAGCGGCTCGGAAAAGCCCAAATAGGCGATAAGACCATGGTGGACGCCCTTTCCCCCGCGGTAGATGCACTCTATTCCGGCATGGAGCAGGGATTGCCCCCTGTTGAAGTGCTCGAAGGCGCGGTCAAGGCTGCCGAAGCGGGGCGCGATTCCGTAATAGGCATTGTAGCTAAAAAGGGGCGCGCAATGCGCCTCGGTGAGCGCGCCATAGGGCATATCGACCCCGGCACCGCTTCTTCATGCATGTTCCTGCAAATTTTCCTCGACGAGTTTAAAAAACTCGCCTAAGAGCAAAAACGCACACTCCATTTCGAGTTGAAGCGAGATAGGGCGACTGCACATTCCTTCAGCAGCCCCCAGTCAAGTAGACAGATAATAAAAAATAAAACTGGACTCCTAATAATGTGAGTCCAGTTTTTCTATGCGGCTTTTCCGGATAATTGACGGGCTATCCTACTCGGCGGCTCGATTGCGTTGTTTCAGCCTTTGTTCTTTGTTGAGTATGCGCTTCCTAAGGCGTATGGTCTTGGGGGTGACCTCCACCAGTTCATCGTCTCCGATGAACTCCAGGGACTGCTCGAGGCTGAGTACCACAGGCGGGGTGAGCCTTAGCGCTTCGTCCGACCCGGAGGCGCGCATGTTGGTCACGTGCTTCTTTTTGCATACGTTTACCACGACGTCCTCGTCCTTAGCGCACTCACCCACTATCATACCTTCATAAACCGGCTGGCCGGGTACGATGAACATGTTGCCCCGCTCCTGGGCGTTGAATATGCCGTATCCGGTTGCCTCGCCCGTTTCATGGGCGACCAAGGAGCCGTTGGAGCGCGTTTCCATATCACCCTTATAGGGCTCGTATCCGTCGAACACCCAGTTCATGATGCCGTTGCCCTTGGTGTCCGTCAAAAATTCGTTGCGGTAGCCCATAAGCCCTCGGGAGGGTATGCGAAACTCCAAGCGCACCGAACCGTTGACAGCAGATGTCATATCCGTCAGTTCGCTCTTGCGCATGCCTAGCTTTTGCATGACGGGCCCGACGAATTCCTCAGGCACGTCAATGGTCAACCTTTCCATTGGCTCGCAGAGCTTGCCGTCTATTTCCTTGTATATGACCTTCGGCCGGGAAACGGCGCACTCGTAGCCCTGGCGGCGCATCTGTTCTATCAGTACGGAGAGGTGCAGCTCACCGCGACCGCTCACCTTGAATGCGTCCGTCGAATCGGTTTCTTCCACCCGCATAGATACGTTGGTCTGAATCTCTTTGTAAAGCCTGTCCCTTAAGTTGCGGCTGGTGACGTAGGTGCCTTCCTTGCCCGCAAAGGGGCTGTCGTTGACCAGAAAGGTCATCGCGACGGTCGGTTCGTCTATCTTGATGAAGGGCAAAGGCTCGACGCAGTTCGGGTCGCACAGTGTTTCGCCTATGTTTATTTCGCTGATGCCGGAGAGGGCGACGATGTCTCCCGCTCGGGCGGATTTTTCCTCCACCCTCTTGAGCCCCTGGAACTGGTACAGCCGGGAAACGCGCACGTTTTCCCGCCTGCCGTCCGTCCTGCAAAGCACAACCTGCTGACCATGGGTCAGCGTGCCGCGCTCTACCCTGCCTATGCCTATCCTGCCGACGTAATCATCGTAATCCAGTGAGGAAATAAGCACCTGGGTAGGACCGTCCTCGTCCACGATGGGGGCGGGGATTTCTTTGAGTATGGTCTGAAACAGAGGCTGCATCGAGTCGCTGTATACGTCCGGGTCGGTGGTGGCATACCCCTCTCTGCCCGAAGCAAACACTACGGGGAATTCAAGCTGGTCATCATCCGCGCCGAGTTCGATAAAAAGGTCTATTATCTCGTCTACCACTTCTTTGGGGCGCGCCTCAGCGCGATCCAGCTTGTTCACGACGACGACTGCCTTCTTTTTTAGCCCTAGCGCTTTTTTCAGCACGAATCGTGTTTGGGGCATACACCCTTCGAACGCGTCCACCAATAGCAGAACGCCGTCCACCATGAGCAGTATGCGCTCGACCTCCCCGCCGAAATCTGCGTGTCCCGGGGTGTCTATTATGTTTATCTTAGTGTCCTTGTAAATGACCGCGGTGTTCTTCGCGATAATCGTGATACCGCGCTCGCGCTCCAGATCGCCCGAATCCATAACGCAATCCGGCACGGCCTCGTTCTCTCTGAATATACCGCTCTGCTTGAGCAGTTGGTCGACCAGCGTGGTCTTGCCGTGGTCGACATGAGCGATTATTGCGATGTTCCTTACATCGTTCCTGACTTTCATTTTATATATACTCCTAAAAGGTTGGGTTCCACATAAGCGCAAAAAAGCGCAATGTTTATTATATTCTAATTGTCGCTCAAGTACAAGCGGGTATATCGAATACTGCATCGATGGTAGGTTAGACTCATTATCATAGCACAACTGCGGCTAAAAAACATCGCAGCATAGTTTCTTACATTATTGTCGGTAACAAAAAGAGCACCGCTGTTCGATGCTCCTGTTTCGGGTAAGAGCTAATTGGATTTAGCGGCGCTGCTGCTGTGAATGTCCTCCGCCAGTCGGTAGAACATACCATCGGCTGTGATTATGTCTCCCCTGGCGCGGGCTTCGGCGATTCCTCGGAGCATTGCCTCCTCGAGGGTCGTCCCCAGCCGCAAAAAGCCCATCAGGTACGACGCTTCCCGGGCGAGCTGCATGTCCTGCAGCATGGAGTTGGCAACAAGCGCCGCGCAGACGGCGTTTGCCGCCTCTTGGCGGGGTATTTCGAGGGCATCTCGCCTGTGTTCTCCGGGAACGATGGTGCGATAGTACACATAGCTTTCCGGCGGCTCTTTGCGGCTCCAGAAGAAGATTTCCTCGGTATCATTGTCCTTTGTTTTGGGGAAATCAAGCTCGTCCGCCAAATCTCCCACAGCCTTCGCCATCCTCGAACCCGCCCGCTTGATACCGCAGGCAGAAAGCACCCTTTTTACCAGCAGCGCCTTGGCTATCGGCGCTTCCTGCGAAACGGTGTCGGCGAGCTTTGCTTTGAGCAAGGTCGCAAAGCTCGGGTCGAATATGTCGTCGCTCGAGAGCGGCTCACCGGAAAGCACCGCTTGAATGTAGGGTTTTGGCCGGAACCGCGCCAGGTCGGCAAACTCGTTTCCCAAGACTGCCCCGCTTTCATCGGGTCTTTGCCTTTGCTCCCCTTTCAAACTAGCTATACCATCTGTTACAACAGATGCAGCTCCCTCACCGCTTTGCCTGGCAATCCCCGCAGGCTTCCTTTTTGCGGATTCTGCGTCCGCTTTCTTTTGTGCGCCTTCCACTTGTTCTACCAGCGAGCGGGTTACGCCTTCCCTGTCCTTCCACCATTGGGCGTACCAAAATCGGAAAACTCCTCGGCCGCCTTGCCTTATAATCTGGGCGCGGTAGAGCTCCCTGTCCGAGTGGGACAGCTCTATGAGCTCGACACCGTCCGCCAAGACAAATAAAAGCGGGGAGACATGGCGGTTTTTGTTCATTACAATCATCCCGGGCTGATTGGCGGCAAACCTGCATTGCCAGCCGCCTTCCCCAAGGATACCAGCAAGCGCAGTAAAAACAGTGCTTTCGGTATGCCGCACGCTGAAGCGCACCGAGTCAGACCAATTATCGGTTCCTTCCGAGCTGCAATATTCATAGTTCAGTGCGATTTCAGTAAGTCCCATCGAACGCAATCTATCGGCAAGGGAGTCTTCCGCCGCATTGCCCCTATCTATAATCAGGCAGGTCTCCCCCCTCGACAGCAAGCCTTCCGCTCTTTTTGCAGTCAAGGAATCCGCGCCGTCCACGATGACCAGGTCGAAGGCTGCGCTTTCGGGCAGGCGTGCGGCCTCCGAAACGGATGCGACAACTGCCGGATTCCTCCTTGGCATCAGCGCGGGCATGCGCTCGAACATACGGGGCAGGCTCGGCTCCTCTTCTTCCATTGACTTCTGGAACATCCCCA
>CALNBC010000398.1 GCA_937874755.1 uncultured Clostridia bacterium | reverse complement strand
GCGGCGATTTCTTCCCTAAGCATTGCCGCTATGCTCATACGGGTAGAGGGCATGGTGCTTTGGTCGCCGTAATTCCGCTTTGTATTTTCGCCAAAAGCGACCTTCATGGCTGCAGGCTCCAGCACGAGCATGTCATCTATACACCTGCCGTGCGTTTTTATGAAAACGAATTGACCGCCTATCACGTTTGAGCTTCCCGGACCCACCATAACGGATGTTATGCCCGTCTTTATCGCGTTGTGGAATGCGGAATCCATGGGGTTGACGGCATCCAGCGCTTTGAGATATGGCGTTATGGGCTCGTAGCATTCGTTGCAATCGTCGCCTTCGACGCCCTTTTTTTCCTCTTGTATCCCTATATGGCAATGCGCTTCGATGAGCCCCGGCATTACCCAGCATCCCTGGGCATCTATTACAGTGTTGTCGGAGTTTTCGCTTTCTTCGATATTCTCGGCGATGCGGGCTATCTTGCCATCAAATATCAAGATGGAACCCCGCTCGAGGTCTTTGCCTGCCATGGTCATTATTCTGCCGTTCTTTATTATCATGAAATATCTCCTAATGCAAAATTTTTCCCAATTACAACTTTTTTCTCGTATATTTTCTCTCGCTGGCGCAGATATTAAACTCGGTCCTAAAAATATTAAAAGGAGATTATCATCTTGGATCGCTTCAATTTTGAAAACAGGCAAAACAACAAGGACAAGCAGCAGGAACAGCAAAAGCAGCAGAGGCAGCAGGGACAGGAAAAACAGAAACAGAAAGACAACAGGAACAACAACCGCGACAATCTCGAAAGGTAACAAACAATGCCCGGTAGTCGGCAGTTAAACCTCATTTAAGAGGAGACGTGCCGAAGAATCCATTCTAACTATGCAAACCGGTTGATGGGTACGCGCCATCAACCTTTTAATTTCTTTTGGCAAGCCTTTAAGCAATAAGTTAACCAGTGAAAAATGCCAGGTGATTTAGTTTGATTTGTGACTGGGCTTAAAGCAAATAAAATGCAATTCAAGAAATTAAAAATTGCAAAATCGTTCTCAAACTCTTGACAATTCGCGTCCTTGAGCATAATATATGAAATGCGATAAGGAGAGTAGATTCATGACCAAAGGCCAGTTGGAAGCGAAGCTCAGTGAAGCTGTCAGCAAATTCGAGTTGGACTATATGGGCAGGGGTCCAAAGTCCATACGCACTTTTGTAGTCAAGGACTTAATCGTTGTAAGGCTGGCAGGCTTTTTGAACCCCTCCGAGCAAAAGCTTGCCGAAACGCCTGCGGGAGTGGAGCTCCTCAAAAAAATGCGTTCTTCGCTGTTCGAGGGCGGGAGAGGATATCTGGAAGCATTGATTACAGAGGTGGTCGATGTAGCCATAGTCAGCACCCATTCAGACATCAGCACCAAAACCGGCGAAAAGATTATCGTGATTACGGCAGACCGCGACCTCGAGGAAATGGTCGCCAAAAAATAATTCGGTAGACTGTCCAAACTAGCACGGCTAAGTTGTGAGTAAACCGATATGCAAAATCCGTTGTTTGCATATCGGTTTTTATATTTAGAAAGGGATACCATCATGCAATTTTATAATCGCCAATCGAGCACGAGCGAGAGGCACTTAAAAGACGAACAAAGCACCAAGCAGCAGGTCATTGAAACGCTGAGCCTGCCAGGCGACATCGCGCTGCTTCTGAATTGGAGCAAGAGCATCACCTGCGCCGAATCTAGGGAGGAGCTGTTCAACCATGCCCTAGGCGGCGAACAGAGCAAGAGCTACAACGTCGAATACGAGGTAGAGCCCGGTGAGTCTAAACTTGAGGCGAATGTCGTGCGCTGCAAAAACGGCATCGTCGTAAACTATACAGAGGACTACATGCGAAGGCGCGACCCCGACAGCCTGATAATCGGCGACGGCGAAGAGACGGACAAACCGCGCTATTCAGACGTGTACGGGGAGCCTTTTGAGGAAGTGCGCCAGGAGACCTTTGACTGGCTCAAAGGTCAGGACCTCATCGTGATGCCTTTTATGTCCGGCGGGCAGGAGCTGGGGTACCCTTCGCTGTTGATTGCGCCGCTGAACGCAGCGTTCTTTGCTGCCGCGCTTGCAGACCTGCAAGGCTTCCTGCCCCTTGGTAGCTTGCCGATTGGCTATAAGCCCAGGGCAATAGTCTACCTTGCGCCGACTTTCAGGCACACGCATTTCAACGGTGGTCGTGCACAACAGGCTCAAGGAGCTGCACGAAGTGTTCTCCTATAACCTCTACCCGGGTCCGAGCGCCAAAAAAGGCATCTACGGCGTATTGCTGAACATAGGCGAGCGGGAAGGGTGGGTCACCGCCCATGCCTCCGCCGTAAAAGTGGTAACCCCGTACGACAACGAAATTGTCATCATGCACGAAGGCGCTTCGGGCGGCGGCAAGAGCGAGATGATAGAAAATATCCACAAGGAGCCGGACGGCAGAATCCTGCTAGGCAAAAACCTCGTGACCGGAGAAAAGACCTACATGGAGCTATCCGACACCTGCACGCTCCGCCCCGTGACGGACGATATGGCGCTGTGCCATCCCGCACTCCAAAAGGGCAGCAGAAGGCTGGTGGTCAAGGATGCGGAACAGGGCTGGTTCCTTCGCCTGGACAATATCAAGGAATACGGAACATCACCACAATACGAAAAGATATTTACTCAGCCAAAAGAGCCCCTCATATACCTGAATATTCAGGGCGTGGAAGGCGCTACCTGCCTCGTTTGGGAACACACGCTGGATTCGGACGGCAAGCCGTGCCCTAACCCCCGCGTCATACTGCCCAGGCGACTCGTGCCGGACGTAGTTGAGCAAGCCGTCGAGGTGGACGTTCGCAGCTTCGGTGTGCGCACACCCATGGCTACGCGGGAGGAACC
>CALNBC010000397.1 GCA_937874755.1 uncultured Clostridia bacterium | reverse complement strand
GTTATTGCCATCTTCCAGGACGGCTTCTTTTAATACGATCGTGTAAGGCTCCTCTGCATAATCAATGCACGAGGATAAAAAACGCAGACGAAAATTACAAATGAAGTTGGTATTTCGCAACAAATGTATTCTGCTATTGGGCGGAGAGAAGCAACCCTATCTGTTTCTATAGCAAAGAGACTTGCCCAAGAATCTTGTCTTCGACTGCCTGTAATTCTATGAAGATGGCCGCATTTCATCTCACTGTTAAACAGTATTTTGATTTCTAAAGTTAGGACAATCTTGAAGCAGCATAGGCATAGCAAAAAGGAGATATGAAATGGGCAAACGGGTTAAAGAAGTAAAGTGCGAAATTGTAAATCTTTCCACTAACCCGGAAGAACTTCTTGCGCTGCGTGTGCGTATTTGGCAGCTGCATGATGCGGCTGTGGAACAGCACATCAACGGTCTCCCCCTTGACTATGCCAGTAAACGCAAGTTGGCCGCCCTGGTGGAGCAGGGCCGCAAAGCAGCAAAAGCCTAACGGAAGGCCGGTTTGCTCCAGTATCAACCCTTGGCGAAAATTAAGTTTTTCAGGAAGCGTTTGGGGATCTTGAATAACCAACAGAAACTCTGCTACTTAAGAATGCATTTATCTTACCAAACAAACATATGGATAGACCAATAATTGTACTAAGGATTGGTCGTTGCTATCATGCTCAAAAAAATGTTGAAATGGTTGATAATCTCGTGGTGCGGGATACTGCTGTGCGGCGTGTTTATCTTATATATTATTGAAAGCATCGACATATTTATTTCTGAGCAAAGTGCGCGTGAAAGCAAATCCGACCATGTTGTATCCATACCGTCTCCGATGTTAGTGCAAGATGGTTTGGCAAAATCGAATAAAGTTGAAACAGCGCCTGAGTCGCAGGATATGCTCGATTTAGTAGAAAGCAATGGTATTTCTACTGAACCAATAGCAACAGAACCTGTTGGGCCCTCACAATGGCGGGTCATTGAACGAAGCGAAAGCTATGGTGACCAGCTTCAGTATTACAGCCCAAACAATGTGAATCTCGACAGCAGGCGCGTTATTATAACCACAAATGAAGAATTAATGGGGGATAAGCGCTATACCTCAGGGATGATAGAGAGTGCGAACGCCTACCTTTACGGCAATTTTTCCTTTGTAATAAACGTTTCCGAGGGGAAAGGACTGTTCCCCGCTATCTGGCTCCTGCCCGCAGAGAATAAAGCCTTGCCCGAAATAGACATATTCGAGATGATCGGCAGCGCGTCCGATGTGTTTTACGGCGTGGTTCATTACATAAACGGTTCTGTTCAAACACGGGATTTCTTCAAAACAAAGGTGGAAAACAAGGATACATACCTTATCGAACTCGAGTGGACCAAAGATCGGCTTCGTTGGTTTATTGATGGAGAGTGTATGCTTGAAACCTCAAAATTCATTCCGGATGAGCCCATGTATTTAATCGTTAATCAGGCAGTAGGCGGTAAATGGGCGGGCTCTCCAGATGAAACCACCGTGTTTCCCGCAACCTTCGTTATAGAATCATGGACCATTGAGCCGGAACGGAGTCAAAAGCGATGATCATAGCTATCGTCAGCATATGTACGTTTTTAAGCACTTTTTTTGCAATGCTGCACCTCATATGCTCCTTTTACTACCGTAAAGAGCCTGAGCGTGCCCCGCGAAAAGCGCTAGGGTTTTCTCTAATCATACCCTGCTACAACGAGGCGGCGATCTTGAAGAACACGCTTTGCGGCGTCTTGCGCCTGGATTATGAGGACTATGAAATAATATTCGTGAACGACGGCTCTGTGGACAAGACTATGATAGTTTTTAATGATCTGCTCGCGCTCGAACCATTTCCATGTGGAAAGGTGGAGCTATGTGTAGGCTATCGGGGAGTATATCGCTCGACAAGATACGCAAACATATTCGTTATTGATAAGCAAAATAGTGGGAAGGCAGCCAGCCTTAACGCAGGAATGGCTTTAAGCCGTAGGGAAATCATCGTAACCCTCGACGGAGACAGCGTACTTGAAAAGAACGCGCTTCACGTAATGAACCGTGCGTTTCAAGATGAGGATGTCATCGCCTCCGGCGGCGCGATACATGTGATGCAGTATTTTCTTATGGAGAAGTGTAAAACGCCGTTGATTGCGCTTCAAGCGCTCGATTATATCAAGGGTTTTTACATCTACAAGCCTTCGTTGGCCGTGAACAACGCGCTTAATATTATTTCCGGCGCATTCGGTGTGTTCAGAAAGGCCGCGCTAACTGAAGTGGGCGGATTCAGGAACGGTCTCGGAGAAGATATCGACATAACCATACGCCTGCAGGAATACGCGCAGAATCATCGGAAAGTTATTTCCTATACGATGGACGCGATATGCTATACCGAGTGCCCGCAGACCTGGAAGGATCTCAGACGACAGCGCGTAAGATGGCAAAAGGCATTTTGGGACGCGGTCGTGCATAACAGGCACTTTCTTATTAAGAATTTTTTTCAAGCAAGCATCTGCTTCTTCATGATTGCAGACGCGACCCTCAGCGGTACCATTGCTGTGATGACCTTCCTTACCAACTATCTGCTGCTTTCTATACGTGTGTTTTTCGGCATTCCTCCGCTCTTGCTTATTTTTTCAGGGCTTGCCGTGCTGTTTAACATCGCAAATTCATTGGTTGCGATATATAGGGCAATCAGACGCGGTCCGGATTCCTTCCGAACTGCGGACAGCGACGCAAGCGGAAGCAAGAGGACCAAAACGAGCCCACTGTACTTCGGGGTTTGCACAGACCTCATTGTTTTCAGTTTTCTGCGAATCGTCTTTTTTATCAAAGGCACTGTCTCATACCTGATGAAAAGGACCAGCTGGGATAAGCTGAACAGAACCAACAACGCGTATACGCTATAATTCCCGATAAGGAGGGAGCAATTATGGAGGCGCAAAAGAATCCGGTCTCCGATGTATTCCGCCACGAAGTGAAATATCTCATCAGTGAACGCGAAGCGTACATGCTGGCACAATATTTCCGGCGCATCATGAGCACAGACAGGCACGCCGGCTCAGACGGGCAATACTGGATACGGAGCTTATACTTCGATACACCCGGTAACCGCGACTATTACGATAAAGTGAACGGATATGTGGATCGCAGGAAGCTCCGCTTGCGCATCTATGATACCGCCGCCGATACCGTGATGCTCGAGCATAAGAGGAA
>CALNBC010000396.1 GCA_937874755.1 uncultured Clostridia bacterium | reverse complement strand
GGCACTATCGATGCGATAGTGCCTGTTTTGCAATGTTCTGTACGCGCTGAACTCAGGTGGTTGGCTCTGCGGGGATTTCCACTTGGGGCTGGAAGGTGCGCAACCAGTAGACGAAGTCCTTCGACTTGGCGTAAAGGTCGAGGGCGACTGATTCGCCGACGAAGCGGCTAGTGATGTTCTTGTAGGAGAAAGGGTAATCGGACATGTAGTAGAACATGGCGTCCACCAGAAAATCCTCGCATTCGTCCCGCCTTTCCTGAAACTCGGGGGACTTAGCGATACTCTCAAAAGCGGGGCTCTTGATGATCTTGTTGAAAAGGAAGGTCACGTTGTGGGTCTTGGGTGCTTCCGCATCCATGTAGTAGACGTACATCCCCTTAAGCTGGCGCTCTATTGCCTGCTGGGAGAGGTAAGTTACGTATACCCAGCGCTTGCCGGCAATCAGGGTGTCTATAGTCTCCAGATCGTAATTGGAGAGCATTAGCCAATAAGTGTATTTTTCTATAGTCTTCATTCCTAAGCACCTCCAATACAATCCGGTTCCTCGCTGACCGCAAGCGCGTAGAGAGCGGATGTCACTCTTTTATCGAACTTGTCGGTCATGCTGCACAGCTCTAGTGCTGCATCGACGGGTTCTTTTGGCACGTTGTATCCCCTGTCGGATATCATGGCGTCGAACACGTCCGCCACCGCGACTATTTTGGCCTCTAGGCTGATTTCGTCCGAGGTGAGCCCGAGAGGGTAGCCGCTGCCGTCGATCCGCTCGTGATGGTTCTGGGCGATTTCAGCGACGCGCTCGCCGAAGTTCTTGCGCAATAGCCGCGCACTGTCCACCGGGTGCCGCATGATGTAGCGGTATTCGCTGGGCAGCAGCTCGTCCGTTTTTTTAAGTATTTCGTCGGGTATGAAGCACTTGCCAACGTCGTGGAACAGCGCAGCAACGACCATATCGTCCACCGAGACGCCGTTGTATTCGTCCTTCAGTTGCTCGAGCAGCTTCACCGAATAACGCATAACGTTCTTGCTGTGGCTGAAAGTGTAATGATCCTTGTCGTTGATTCGCATCAACAGCCGCGTAAGGTCGTCGTGAAAGCCGAACAGGGACTCGAACACGGGGCGGTTGGTAACGTAAAGTATGTGGGTCTCCTGCTCGGTTTTGAGCAGTATGTCCTCTTTGATGCCGGTGACGTAAAAAGAATCGCCGGGGAGGAGTTTTCGGAGTTCACCGTCGAGCGCGAGTTCGACGCTGCCGTCAAAAATAAAGAAGAACTCTAGCGTCTCCTGATCATCCGCCGGAGTAACCCAAAAGACCGCGTTTGGCAGCACGGTCTGGGTCATTATCTCTATATCATCTCTCTTGGCGAGCAGCTTCAGCCGAATGGTATCTAGACCGGCCTCGGGGTTGCCAGTTTCAAGACTGTTGACGAAGACTCCCTCCATATACGCGATCTCCTAGGTGACTTTTCGATGGGCAACTCGATGCCGTATGTGACGATTTCTTGGATTATACCGCTGGGGTCATACAGCTCATACAGACCGAATGCCTGAATCTGCACATCCTCCGTATACAAAAGGGCTATCTTTGCGAGCATGCGGTATTCCTCGAGAAAAAAGGTCTTGTCTACATCGTAGAACACGGCGATGTCTATGTCGCTCTCGGGGCTTTGAGTGCCTTTGGCGTACGATCCATACAGTATGATCTTCGCTACGCCGGGAAGTTCTGAAATGCGGGCGGCCATATCTTCGACTATTGGTCTTTTTGCATCGAATAAGCTCTTCATGACCGCTCCGCTCCTCTTTAGTTTTTCGATGTCGTGTTTCGTGATTGTGCTTAAATGTTTATTACTTTAAGCGGGTCGATGAGCACTTCCCTGCCGTCTATCATATAGGGTATGTACTCGCAGACCACGGTCGCGCCTATACTTTCGGCATAAGCGAACACCGGTTTGATTATTTTGTCTACTTCGTTGAGCAGCCAATCGACATCGTCGTACGGGGTCGACTGGGCATATCGTACGAGGGAATAAATGCGCGCATTCGCTACGAATACCATAGTGCGAAGCTTGAGCTCTTTGAATAGGTCTGAAATGGAGTTGCTGGTAATGCTGGTGGGGTAGTAATCGGCGCTCTCTGAAGCAGCAGCGACGGACGGGATTGCGGCCATCAGTATGATGATGCTTAGCAGTACGCAGACGAGGTTTCTCTTTTTCATAATAGCTCCCTCCTAAAGAAGCGATTTGAAGTGGGGTTTAATACGTCTGTGAGACAATAAAAACAGCCAGAGTTTTGCTTGCCCGGCTGCTGATGTCTTATTATAATGCTGCGCAATAGAGTACAGCTGCATCGCGCATCTTGATAAGTGTGACATTCGGCAGCTGGCTGCCATTGGCTTTCGCCTTTAGGCCCTTTAGCTTTGCGCCGCCCGATTTCTCGGGTTTTGCCTTTGCGTGGGGATAAGTCTCTTATCCAAGAGTATAATAATCCACAGTAAACCGAACTGTCAAGTGTTGGGAAAAAAGCGGCGGTTTTTGCATTTTTTTGTGACCGCAACTCGCGGTCAGCAGATTACATTCGCGCATTCGTGCGAAAATGCGGGTTATTTTGCAAACGAATGCACACATCTGTTTGCTTGCGCTCGAGTTCCCGCTTTGGTGCTTTGTGCACACAAAATCGAGCAGCGTTCATCTGCATACGCAGGACGTTCATAAACGCATGCACTTTCCTCCTTGAATTGTGTTACCAATATGGTTGGAGAGACGGCGCTGTGCAGAATTCACAGCAGTAACACTGATGAACAGACAACTAGATACTTTTCATATTATACCAGAACTCTTTGTCAGTTGTAAACTACAAAATCAGCGTTTTTAGTCCGATTTGTAAACAAAATATAAAATAATAGCAGGATTCCGGGAATATTGCGGCGCGTCGCAACTTGGCTCACATCACATAGTTGATGATACACAGGTAATGGAGTATGCTTCCCGCGAGCACAAAGACGTGGAAGGCGCAATGCATGTATTTCTTCTTGCTGCCTATACCGTAAAAAATCGCGCCCAGTGTGTACGAAATTCCGCCCGCCAACAGCAAAGCGAGGGCGCCTTGGGGCAAAATCTGCGAGACTTTCGGTGCCGCCAGCACTATCAGCCAGCCCATGCCAATGTAGCACACCATGGAAAACGCACGAAACCGCCTAAGGTCAATAGCCGTCAAGGGTATCCCCAGGGCGGTTAGCC